>NZ_JBHWVI010000014.1:0-80633 GCF_042737005.1 Streptomyces sp. NPDC060027 | reverse complement strand
CTCCGTCTTCCGGCCGCCCCGGCCTCCCTCCGGCCGCCCGCGCCGTCTCCGGACAACTTCCGCGCCGTCCCTGGAGACTTCCGCGCCGCGCAGGTGACTTCCGCACCACGCAGGTGACTTCCGCACCACGCGGGAAAGTCCGGTGCCGCTGAGGAAACTTCGGCGCCGGACAGAACAGTTCGGCGGCGGTCCGCGAAATTCCACTCTTCAACTCTTTCCCCGGAGGGCCATCCCCGCCACTATGGGCACCCCAAACTGGCTGGTACGTCAGGACGGGGCGAGTGGAGCACCAGGTGCAAGGAGGCGGACGAACATGGCGCAGGGCGACCCGGCCGACAGAAACGACGCGGCCGAGGGCAACGGACTGCCTGCGGACGCGTCCGACACACGGCTGACCGAGCTACTGCGCGGCGGCACCTCGACCGCCTACGCCGCCCTCCAGGAGCTCCGCGGACGCCACCGCCCCTCGGTCCTCGCCTACGCGCGGCTGTGCACCACCGGTGAGTCCGGAGCAGGACAGCTCGCGGCGCAGACCTTCACCCTCGCGGCCCGCGAGACGGCACGCGGCATCGACCCGAGCGTCCCCTGGCGGCACCAACTCCTGCTGCTGGCCGGGCGGGTGGCCGCCTCGTGGGCCCGGGACCAGCGAGCCGCGGGGCTGGACCCCGGCTTTCTCCTCGTCCTCAGCACGGCGGGCCCCGACGGTCCCGTCCCTTCCCTGCTCCCCGCCTTCCAGTCCCTCCCGGCCCGGGCCCAGGGCCTCATCTGGTACGCGATCGTCGAGCGCGAGCCCGCGGAACGCACGGCGGTCCTGCTCGGCCTCGCCCCCGGCGACATCACCTACGGCACGGACCAGGCGCTCCAGTCGCTGGGCCAGGCCTGTCTGAAGTCCCGGCTGGCCGCCTCCGACGATCCGCGCTGCGGAGACTTCCGCCGGCTGATCGAGGAGTCGGTGCGGCCCGACAACCCCCGCTCCAGCAAGGACCTGCACGCCCACATGGCGCACTGCGGGCACTGCTCGACCGCGTACGAGGAACTGACCGCCCTGCGCGACCACCCCCGCTCCGCCCTGGCCGAGGGCCTGCTGCCCTGGGCCGGTACGGCGTATGCCGCCGACGACGTGTCCGGGACGCAGCCCGTCCCGCCCCCGCCCCCGGTCGGACACAGGGCGCCGGCGCTGCCCTGGCCCTGGCCGCCGTCCCGCCGGTTCGTCCTGACCTCGGCCGCGGCGCTCGGCGTGGCCCTGGCGCCGGTCCTGTTCTTCCTGCTCTCCACGACGGGCACGCCCTCCACGGACACGGCGGGTTCGGTCTCCACACCGTCCGGCCGGCCCCCGGTGACGGTGACGGCGACGGTCCCGGTCACCCCGTCGGCCGCCACGCCCTCCCCCTCGGCGACCTCCGCGTCCCCCTCCCCGACCCACCGTTCGAAGTCGCCGAAGCCGCCGAAGCCGTCGAGCCCGAAGCCGACCCCGACCGTCACGTTCCGGCCTCCGGGCAGCGGCTACGCCCAGGTGGTGAACGTCGCCTCGGGCCTGTGCCTGGACATCCGGGACGGTGACCTCGACAAGGGCACGGACGTCGTCACGGCGCCCTGCACCTCCTCCTCCACCCAGCGCTGGCGCGTCGACGCCGACCTCGGTGCGCTCCGGTCGGCCGCCGACGACGACTTCTGCCTGGACAGCCGCGGCTCCGTCGACAAGGGCGTGGGCATCTGGGAGTGCTCGTCGCTCGACGGCGACCACGGCGACAACCTGCGGTTCACCGTCGACGGCGACGGCGTCATCCGCCCGGCCGTGGCCATCGAGACAGCGGTCACGCCGGACGGCGACGGCGGGCTGTCGCTGGTGCCGCTGAACGACGGCACGGGGCAGCGATGGCGCGCGGGCGCCACCTGACGAACACCCCTCACCCCTCCGCGGTCGGACCGCGCCCTCCCGGACCGGGGGCCCCTCAGACCGGGCGCCCCTCAGACCGCGACCCCTCAGACCTCCGGCGCCCGGTCTCTCAGCCCTCGGCCTCCCGGCCCTCCGTCTCCCGGCCCTCCGTCTCCCGACGCCGGGCTCCCGACGCCCGGGGCTTCGCCCCTCAGACCTCGCGGACGCCGCGCCGCCAGATGCCGGTGACCAGCGGGACGCCGGGACGGTAGGCGAGGTGGACGTGGCTCGGGGCGTCCAGCAGGGCCAGGTCCGCGTACGCGCCCGGCGCGAGCCGGCCGACGTCGTCCCGGCGCAGCGCCTTCGCGCCGCCCGCCGTCGCCGACCACACGGCCTCGTCCGGGGTCATCCGCATGTCCCGTACCGCGAGCGCGACGCAGAAGGGCACGGACGAGGTGAAGGACGAGCCGGGGTTGCAGTCGGTGGACAGCGCGACCGTGACGCCCGCGTCGATCAGCCTGCGGGCGTTCGGCCACTCGGCGCGGGTGGAGAACTCGGCGCCGGGGAGCAGGGTGGCCACGGTGTCGCCGCTCGCGAGGGCGTCGACGTCCGCGTCCGTCAGGTGCGTGCAGTGGTCGGCGCTCGCCGCGTCGAGCTCGACGGCGAGCTGGACTCCGGGACCGTAGGAGAGCTGATTGGCGTGCACGCGCGGGTGCAGGCCCTTCGCCTTGCCCGCCGTGAGGATCGCCCGCGCCTGGTCGCCGTCGAAGGCGCCCTTCTCGCAGAAGACGTCCACCCAACGGGCGTACGGGGCACAGGCGTCGAGCATCTCGCCGGTCACCAGGGCGACATAGCCGGCCGGGTCGTCGGCGTAGTCCGGCGAGACGATGTGCGCGCCGAGGTAGGTCACCTCGTCGGTGTGCGACGCGGCGATGCGCAGCGCGCGGGCCTCGTCCTCGACGGTCAGGCCGTAGCCCGACTTGGTCTCGAAGGTCGTGGTGCCCTGGCGGAGGGCTTCGCGCAGGTAGCGCGTGAGGTTGCGCTCCAACTCCTCGTCGGAGGCGGCGCGGGTGGCGGCGACGGTGGTGCGGATACCGCCCGCGCTGTACGCGCGGCCCGACATCCGGGCGTTGAACTCCTGGGTGCGGTCACCGGCGAACACCAGGTGCGAGTGGGAGTCGACGAAGCCCGGGATCACCGCGCGGCCACCGGCGTCGACCCGGTTGTCGGTGGCGGGTGCTTTGCTTGATTCACCGGTCCACACGACGCGGTCGCCGTCGATGACGAGGGCCGCGTCCTGGATCAGGCCGAGGGGAGAGCCGTCGCCGAGGGAGGGATCGTTGGTGACCAGACTGGCGATGTTGGTGATGACGGTCGTGCTGCTCATGGCGTCCTCAGGGGTGGCGGGACTGCTGGTGGGGGGCGTCGGGCGCGCAGGGCCTCGCCCGCGTGCGGGTGTCAGGCGCGCAGGGCCTCGACGGCGTCCGCAAGAGCTGCCGGCACATCCGGTACGAGGGTGTGCGCGCCGTCGCGTACGACATGCCGGCCCGCCACGACCGTGTGCCGGACATCGGCGGCCGTGGCCGCGAATACGGCCGTCTCGGCGCCGAGGCGTGGCACCGGTCCCGCTGTTCTGACCGAGTCGAGGGCGATCGTCGTGAAGTCGGCGCGCGCGCCCGTCTCGATGCTGCCCGCGTCGTCCCAGCCGAGGGCCGCGTGGCCGTCGGCGGAGGCGGCGCGCAGCAGGGAGGCGGCCGTCCAGTGACCGCGGGTGCGGGTGCGCAGCCGCTCGTTCAGCTCCATCGCGCGGGCCTCTTCGAGCAGGTCGATGACGGCGTGGCTGTCGGAGCCGAGCGAGAGGGGCGAGCCCGCGCGCTGGAGGGTGACGGCGGGGCCGATGCCGTCGGCGAGGTCGCGTTCGGTGGTCGGGCACATGCAGGTGCCGGTGCCGGTGCCGCCGAGCAGGGCGATGTCCTGGTCCGTGAGGTGTGTGTTGTGGACGCCGGTGGTGCGCGGTCCGAGGACGCCGTGGTCGGCGAGCAGCCGGGTGGGGGTGCGGCCGTGGGCTGCCTGGCAGGCCTCGTTCTCGGCCGTCTGCTCGGACAGGTGCACATGGAGCGGGGCGCGCCGCTCCTCGGCCCAGCGTGCCACGGTGGCGAGCTGTCCGGCGGGCACGGCCCGTACGGAGTGGATCGCCGCACCGATCCGTGCGTGATCCCGGTCCTTGAGAAGTGAAGAGCGTTCCGCCCAGGCGTCGGCGGTGCCGTCGGAGAAGCGCCGCTGGTGCGGGTTGGGCGGCTGCCCGAAGCCGGAGGAGAGGTAGGCCGTGTCGAGCAGGGTGATGCGGATGCCGGCGTCGGCGGCGGCGGCGATGAGCGCCTCGCCCATGGCGTTGGGGTCGGCGTAGGGGGTGCCGTCGTGGGCGTGGTGCACGTAGTGGAACTCGCCGACGGCGGTGACTCCGGCGAGCGCCATCTCCGCGTACACCGCGCGGGCGAGCGCGTGGTAGGTCTCCGGGGTCAGCCGGTCGGCGAAGGAGTACATGATCTCGCGCCAGGTCCAGAAGGTGCCGGAGCCGACCTGGACGGTGCCGCGCAGGGCGCGGTGGAAGGCGTGCGAGTGGGCGTTGGCGAGGCCGGGGAGGGTGAGTCCGCGGAGGATCTCGGCGCCCGGCGGCGGGGTGTCGACGCCCGTGCGGACATCGGTGACGCGGCCGTCCGTCCCGGCTCCGGAGCCGCCGGTCGACACGGTCACGGCGACGCCCGGCTCGACATGGGTGCCGAGCCAGGCGTGTTCCAGCCAGTACGTCTGCGTCACCTGCAGGCCAGCCCTTCGAGTACGTCGGCGAGTGCGGTCACCCCGGCCACGCAGTCGTCCTCGGCGGCGAACTCGGCCGGGGAGTGCGAGACACCCGTGGGGTTGCGTACGAACAGCATGGCGGTCGGGACGGTGCCGGAGAGGATTCCGGCGTCGTGTCCGGCGCCCGTCCCGAGAACGGGGACGCTCAGCACGGCGTCCCGCTCCTTGCCCAGGATGCGGGCGAGTTCGTCGCGCAGGGCGTGCTCGAACTCGACGACGGGGGTGAACGACTCGCGGATCACGTCGAGTTCGACGCCCTGGGCGTCCGCGTACTCGCGGGCCGCCTTCTCGACGCCGGTGACGACCGTGTCGAGGGTCGCCTGGTCGGCGGCGCGGGAGTCGAGCCAGCCGCGGACGAGGGAGGGGATGGCGTTCACGCCGTTCGGCTCGACCGCGATCTTGCCGAAGGTGGCGACGGCGCCCGCGAGCCGGGCCTCGCGGCGGGCGGCGAGGACGGTCTCGGCGTACGGCAGCATCGGGTCGTGGCGGTCCACGAGCCGGGTCGTGCCCGCGTGGTTGGCCTCGCCCCGGAAGTCGAAGCGCCAGCGGCCGTGCGGCCAGATGGCACTGGCGATGCCGACCTGGTCGCCGCCGATGTCGAGGGCGCGGCCCTGCTCGACATGCAGTTCGACGAAGGCGCCGATCCGGCCCAGCAGCTCGGGGTCGGGGCCGATGGTGCCGGGGTCGTACCCGGCGCGCTCCATGGCCTGCGGCAGGGTGATGCCGTCGGCGTCGGTCAGCCGGTGCGCCTGCTCGACGGTGAGCTGCCCGGCGGCCAGCCGGGAGCCGACGCAGGCGAGCCCGAACCGGGCGCCCTCCTCGTCGCCGAAGTTGACGATGGCGAGGGGCTTGGTGAACCGCGCTCCGCGGGCGCGGAGTTCGTCGAGTGCGGCGAAGGAGGAGACGACGCCGAGGGGGCCGTCGAAGGCGCCGCCGTCGGGCACGGAGTCCAGGTGCGACCCGGTGACCACGGCGTCCCCGGCGGCGGGGTCACCGAGCCAGGCCCACTGGTTGCCGTTGCGGTCGAGCTCGTAGGCGAGCCCGCGGGACTCGGCCTGCTGCCGGAACCAGGCGCGGCACTCGGTGTCGGCGCCGCTCCAGGCGAACCGGCGGTAGCCGCCGGAGGCGGAGCTGCGGCCGATCGGCAGCAGCTCCGCCCACATGCTGTGGAAGGTCACGCGTCGTCACCTTCGCGCATCGGGATGCGCACACCGCGCTCGTCCGCGACGGACTCGGCGATGTCGTAGCCGGCGTCGACGTGACGGATGACGCCCATGCCGGGGTCGTTCGTGAGCACGCGGCGGATCTTCTCGCCGGCGAGCTTGGTGCCGTCGGCGACGGAGACCTGGCCCGCGTGGATGGAGCGGCCCATGCCGACGCCGCCGCCGTGGTGGATGGAGACCCAGGAGGCGCCGGAGGCGACGTTCACCATGGCGTTCAGCAGCGGCCAGTCGGCGATCGCGTCGGAGCCGTCGAGCATGGCCTCGGTCTCGCGGTACGGGGAGGCGACGGAGCCGCAGTCGAGGTGGTCGCGGCCGATGGCGAGGGGGGCGGCGAGTTCGCCGGAGGCCACCATGTCGTTGAAGCGCTCGCCGGCCTTGTCGCGCTCGCCGTAGCCGAGCCAGCAGATACGGGCGGGCAGGCCCTGGAAGTGGACGCGCTCGCCGGCCAGCTTGATCCAGCGGTGCAGGGACTCGTTCTCCGGGAAGAGGTCGAGGATCGCCTTGTCCGTCTTGTGGATGTCGGAGGCCTCGCCGGACAGGGCCGCCCAGCGGAAGGGGCCCTTGCCCTCGGAGAACAGCGGGCGGATGTAGGCGGGGACGAAGCCGGGGAAGGCGAAGGCACGGTCGTACCCGGCGAGCTGGGCCTCGCCGCGGATGGAGTTGCCGTAGTCGAAGACCTCGGCGCCGGCGTCCATGAAGCCGACCATGGCCTCGACGTGGCGGGCCATGGACTCGCGGGCGCGGGTGGTGAAGCCCGCCGGGTCCTTGGCGGCCGCGTCGGCCATGTCGTCGAAGTCGATGCCGACGGGGAGGTAGGCGAGCGGGTCGTGGGCCGAGGTCTGGTCGGTCACGATGTCGATGGGTGCGCCCTCGGCGAGCATCCGCGGCAGCAGGTCGGCGGCGTTGCCGAGCAGGCCGATGGAGAGCGGCTTGCGCTGGTCACGGGCCTCGACGGCGAGCTGGAGGGCGTGCTCCAGGGAGTCGGCCCGCACGTCCAGGTAGCGGTGCTCGATGCGGCGCTCGATGGCGCGCGGGTCGACGTCGATGCAGATCGCGACGCCGTCGTTCATCGTCACGGCGAGCGGCTGGGCACCGCCCATGCCGCCGAGGCCGGCGGTCAGGGTGATCGTCCCGGCCAGGGTGCCGCCGAACTTCTTCGCGGCGACGGCGGAGAACGTCTCGTAGGTGCCCTGGAGGATGCCCTGGGTGCCGATGTAGATCCAGGAACCGGCGGTCATCTGGCCGTACATGGTGAGGCCGAGGGCCTCAAGGCGCCGGAACTCCTCCCAGTTCGCCCAGTCGCCGACCAGGTTGGAGTTGGCGATGAGGACGCGCGGGGCCCACTCGTGGGTCTGCATGACGCCGACGGGACGGCCGGACTGGACGAGCATCGTCTCGTCCTGCTTCAGCGTCCGGAGCGTGCGGACCATGGCGTCGAAGGAGCGCCAGTCGCGGGCGGCCTTGCCGGTGCCGCCGTAGACGACGAGCTTGTCGGGGTGCTCGGCGACCTCGGGGTCGAGGTTGTTCTGCAGCATCCGAAGGGCGGCTTCCTGCTGCCATCCCAGGGCGCTCAGTTCCGTACCGCGCGGCGCTCGGACGGGGCGGGGTCCTGACATGGTCTGCCTCCTAGCGGACTGTTGCTTCAGATATTCACATCCTGGCTCTTTGAATAGAGCTAGTCAATAGATGCACGCGCCCGCACGCGCTCCTCGGGGATGTTTGGCTGGGATGTATGGGCGCAGACATGGACAGGGCAGGAGATCCGGCGGGCGACGGGGCGAGTGGGGCTGCGATGTCTTCGGCAGGGGCTTCGGGGACGCCTTCGGGCGGCCCGACGACAGATGGGGACGGGACGACGGACGCGGACGGGACGACGGCGGGCGGGCGCGGGGCAACGGACGGGACCGGGACGACGACAGGGCGCGGGACAGCGGACGGGACCGGGACGACGACGGCGAGCGGGGGCGGGACTACGGACCGGGGTCGGACGGCACGCTGGGGCCGGGTGGCCGACGCGAGCGGGAGCGAGCCGGACTCCGAGCGGGTCTCCCGGCGGGACGACGCCGTGCGTGGCGCCGTGGAACAGGGCCTCCTCACCCCGGGTCACCCCATCGTCGCGCTCCTCGACATCTCCGGCATCCGGGCCTCGGCCGCCGCGCTGCGCGCCGCCTTCGACGCGGTGACCGCTCCCGGCACTCCCGTACTGCACGCCTTCGCGGTGAAGGCGACGCCCCTGGTGCCCGTACTGCGGCTGCTGCACGAGCAGGGCATCGGCGCGGAGGTGGCGAGCCCCGGAGAGCTCGCGCTGGCCCGGGCGGCCGGGATACCGCCCGCCCTGACCGTGCTCGACTCGCCCGCCAAGACCCCCGACGAACTGCGCGAGGCGCTGGCGCTGGGCATCGCGGTCAACGCGGACAATCCGCAGGAGCTGGACCGCATCGACGCCATGGTCCGCTCGGCGGCCACCGGCTCCCCCATCGGGCTCCGGGTGAACCCGCAGGTCGGCGGGGGTTCGATCGAGGCGCTGTCGACGGCCACGGCGACCTCCAAGTTCGGGGTCGCGCTACGGGACGAGGGGGCCCGCGCGTGGATCGTGCGGGCGTACGCCGACCGCCCCTGGCTGACCCGGCTGCACGCGCACTCGGGCTCGCAGGGCATGCCCCTCTCACTGATGGCACAGGGCGTGGCGGAGACGTACGCGCTGGCGGAGGAGATCAACCGGCAGGTCGGGCGGCGGCAGGTCGACACGATCGACATCGGCGGCGGACTGCCGGTCGACTTCGCCTCCGACGCGACGGCCCCGACGTACGCGCAGTACGCGCGGCTGCTCTCGGAGGTGGTGCCGGGACTGTTCGACGGGCGGTACGGGCTGGTCACCGAGTTCGGGCGGTCACTCCTCGCCAAGCACGGGACGGTGCTGGCGCGGGTCGAGTACGCGAAGTCCGCCGGGGGCCGGGCGGTCGCGGTCACCCACGCGGGGGTGCAGGTGGCGACCCGCACGGTGTACGCCCCGGAGGCCTGGCCGCTGCGGATCGCCGCGTACGACGCGAAGGGCCGCCCCAGGACCGGGCCGGACGTCGTCCAGGACGTCGCGGGCCCCGCCTGCTTCGCGGGCGACCTGCTGGCGAAGGGCCGCGCGCTGCCGCTGCTCGAACAGGGCGACCACGTGGCCGCGCTGGACACCGGCGCATACTGCTTCGCCCACCACTACGCGTACAACTCCCTTGCCCGCCCCGGCATCTACGGCTTCGCACCGGCCGGTGACGGCGCCGACGGCGTGCGTTTCGCGGTCGTACGGGAGCCGCAGACGCTCGACGAGATCGTCGCGGAGTCGGGCGGCGCACACGGGCCGTCGCTCACCGCGCTGTAGCCACCGCCGGCGCTCCGGGGACGGAAAGGGGGCGCGCCAGGGGACCCGGAGCGCATCCGGATGCCGCGTGCGCCCCAGCACGCTCACGGGCGCCCCGGTCGCGCACCCCGAGGCAGCACAAATCGGCCACCGGTGGGTTCCGCACGCCGGAAAATGTGGTCAGTTGACCCACCTTAGCCATCAGGGGCATGTTCCACAGGAAAATGCCCGATCACTCCCCTCCCTCGCACACAGTGCGTAACTTCTGCGTCACTCGGCCGAACCCTTGGCGGGAGGGGAGACACGGTGCCCGGAATCGACGAGTGCCTACTGGAAGCCATGACACTGCCCGGTGCGCGGGGTGCCTCGGTGGTCGACTGGACCAGCGGCCTGGCCCTGGGCACGGTCGGCGACGCACCGGGCGACGACCACGAGACGACCGCGGCGGAGGCCGCCGAGCTGGCCCGGCTCGCCGCGGAGAACCGCTCGTTCGCCCCGAAGGACGGCTCCGACTGGTCCGAGTGGTCCGACCAGGAGACCCCCATCGAGGACTTGATCATCAGCAACCGCGACAGCTATCACGTCCTGCGGTTCGTCCGGACCACCTTCGACAGCAGCGTGTTCCTGCACCTGTGGCTGGGCCGCTCGGACGGCAATCTCGCCCTGGCACGCATCCGGCTCGGCGAGATGGCCGGACGGCTGGTGCTCGTATGACGACGGTCAGGACACCTCCCCCGCCCCGGCTCCCGGTCCGGGACAGGGCGCCGAGCGCCGCCGCCGGCGTCTCCCCGATGCTCAGCCGGCTCGCCGACGAGCGGGCCACCGGCGTCCTCATCCGCGAGCGCGGCACCCTCTACCTCGCCGACGGCGAGGTGGTGCACGCCGAGAGCCCGGCCACGCCCGGACTCGACGTGCTGTTCTCCGTCCGCGGGGTGCTGGACGCCGAGGTGTGGCGGGAGGCGGTCGCCGCGGCCGGAGCACGCCGCCGGGTCGGCCGGTTCCTGATCGACAGCGGGCGGATAGCGGAGGGCGCGCTGGAGCTGTGCCACCTCGGCTCGCTGTACGACGCGGCGTACTTCGTCCTCGGACCGAGCAGCACCCCGACCCGCTTCCGGTACGGCGCCGCGCACTGGTTCGGCCCCCTCCGCCCCGTCACGGTGGCCGCGCTGGAGCGTGAGACGGTGCGCCGGCGCGAACTGCTGCACCGCATATGGCCCGACCCCGCGACCGACACCGCGCCGCTGCGGCGTGCCTCGCTCACCGCGGGGCCGACGGTGCCGCAGCGCCAGGAGGCCGTCCTCGGCCGGGTGGACGGCGTCCGCACGGCGGCGGACGTCTCCCTCGCGCTGGGGCGGCCCGCCTTCCACACGCTCGTCGACCTGCGCCGACTCGCCGCCGCCGGGCTCGTGACGGCCGCGCCCGCCCCGCAGCCGCTTCCCCCTCCCAGCGTGCTCACCCAGACCTCCGCCGATCCCGACGTCGCGTTGCTGCGACGACTCAGAGACGCGCTGGAGGCCTTGTGAGTCCCAACCCGCGGGAGGCCTTGTGATCCGCGCGCTACGACAGCGTGCCGAGAGGAGACTGCTGATGGCGGCGGAGCCCGAAGTCCTCGACGAACTACATCGGTTGAGGGCCCGTGTGCCCCAGCTGACCGGAGCGCTCGCGGCCAGCGCCGACGGTCTCGTCCTCGCCCACGACACGCCCGGTGTGGAGCCGGACGGCCTGGCCGCGCTCACCGCGGCCGCCCTGGGGGTCGCCATCCGCATGGCCGAGTCCACCGGGCACGGCGACCTGCGTGAGCTGCTGGTACGCGGCGTGCACGGCTACGTGGCGACCTACGCGGCAGGCGGCTCCGCCGTCCTGACGCTGCTGGCCCAGGACCGTGTCAATGTCGGCCGCCTGCACCTGGAGGGGCGGCGTTCCAGCACCCGGATCGGCGAGCTCGTCGACGCCGCCACGGCGCGCGGCGAGCCGGTCACCGAGCCGGCCAAGACCTCTGCGAAGCCCTCGTCGGGCACTTCGCGCACGCGCACCGCGCGCGGCACCGCCGCCGCGCGCACCACCTCTACCCCTGCCACCAACCACCCGAGAACATCAGAGAGTTGAAGGAGCAACGCACCATGACGAACACCGAGACCGCGCTCAAAGAGGCACTGGCGTCCATCGAGGGCGCTACCGGAGCCGCCCTCGTCGACTACACCAGCGGAATGGCGCTGGGCACGATCGGTGGCAGCAAGGGATTCGACCTCACCGTCGCGGCCGCCGGCAACACCGACGTCGTCCGGGCCAAACTCCGGACCATGGAACACCTGGGGCTGAAGGGCGACATCGAGGACATCCTGATCACGCTCTCCGACCAGTACCACCTGATCCGGCTCATCAAGGGCCGCGGCGGAAACGGCCTCTTCCTGTACCTGGTGCTCGACCAGAAGCGCGCCAACCTGGCGATGGCCCGACACCAACTGAAGAGGATCGAGGCCGACCTGGAGGTTTAGTTCCGGCCCGGTCAGCGACGCCGCGCCCCGCCGGGCGCGGCGTCGCCCCCCGCCACTCCGGTGGCCCGGACGGCCCGGACCGGCTTGCCCACGGGGGCACCGGCACGCGGGCCCAGCCAGTCGACACGCACCCAGATCAGCGCCTGCTCGGCATGTTCGAGCCGCCCGAGCCGACGGGCCTTCAGCCACAGTCCGACCCCCGCCCCGGCGAGCAGCATGCCGCCCGCGGCGGGCACGGCGAACGAGCTGCCCAGCGCGGCCGCGAAGGCGAGGAGAAGCCACCAGCGGTGGCCCCGGCGCCAGTTGCGAAGCGTCACGGCACGGTCCTGGAGCACATCGTGCTTACCGGCGCGATCGGCGGAGCGGACCAGGGCGGCGTACCGCTTCCTGCGCCCGTACGCCACCACGACCGCCGCGCCGATGAACAGCGCGGCGCCCGCCAGGACGCCGATCCTGCGCCCGGTCAGTCCGGGGACCAGCAAACCGGTTCCGGCGGCCACCACCCCGCACCACCAGAGCGGTGCGGCTCCGGCCCTCACCACGACGGCCATGCGGGCCAAGCCCTGTCCTCCGCGCGCCACGATCTGCCTCCCGTCTCAGCGCCTTCGCGTCCACGGGCCCGTCGCCGACCGCCGCCGCGCCCGTGTGTCTCTGGGCGCGCAGGCTAGCCACGGAAGGTGAGACGAGTCTGAGAAGCGCCGAAAACGGCACCCGGCACCCGCTCCGCGGACCGTCCCGCGCGGCGGCCCGCGCCTCGCCTACTCCACGAACAGGCCCCGCGCCTCGCCTACTCCACGAACAGGCCCCGCACCGCGGCGCGCGCGTCGAACTGCTCCAGCCGCGCCTGCGCGTCCGGCAGGTCGTCGCACATGGCCTCCAGCAGGACGCGGCCCAGCAGCATCGGCGCGCAGGCCGTGTCGAAGGCGAGACCGGTGCCGACGGCGGCGGGGAGCAGCAGGTCGGACACCTTCGCCACCGGCGCGAACGCCGAGTCGGCGACCGTGACGACGGTCAGCCCGGCCTCCTTCGCGTAGCCGAGGGCGTCGACGACCTCGCGCGGATGCCGGGGCAGCGCGAAGCACAGCAGTGCGGTGGCCCCGGCCCGGACGGCCGCGTCGACGCGGTCCTGGAGCATCGTGCCGCCCTCGTGCAGCAGCCGTACGTCGGGGTGGACCTTGGCGGCGAAGTAGGCGAAGCCGTAGGCCTGGGAGGCGGCGGCGCGCAGTCCGAGGACGGGCAGCGGACGGGACGCGGCCAGCAGACGCCCCGCCCTCGCGACGGGGCGCGGATCGGCGAGCACCTCGGCGAGGTGACGCAGGTTCTCGATCTCGGCCTCGACGGCCTGCTGGTACTCGTTGTACGAGGCGGTGTCGGTGGCCGGTTCGGCGGGCGCGACCTCGCGCAGATGCTTGCGCAGCGCCGGGTAGCCGTCGAAGCCGAGGGCGACCGCGAAGCGGGTGACGGAGGGCTGGCTGACTCCGGCGAGTTCGGCGAGTTCGACGCTGGACAGGAACGGCACGTCGGCGGCGCGCCGCACCATGCTGTGCGCGATGCGCCGCTGGGTCGGGGTGAGCCGGCGCCCTTCGAAGAGGGCCTGGAGACGCCCGGCGGGGCTGTCGCTCACCGTCGCGCCACTCCCCACGGCGGCGTCCCCGTTCGCGTCCCCGTCCACGTTCACGTCCCTGTTCCCGTCCCTGTTCGCGGTGCTGTTCCCGTCCCTGTTCGCGGCGCTGTCCACGTGCACGCTTCCGCCCGCGTTCCTGTCTGTGCCCGCGCTCATGACGTGCTCCCCCTCCAGATGTCCGTGAACCGGTCGAGCAGTGCGGCGGCCGCCGTCACATCGTCCGTGAGCGGCCGGTCGGCGTGCTCCGCGTCGAGCACCGCCTCGGCCAGTTCCAGTGCCCGCCCGGCCGGCAGCTCCGGGTCGGGCCGCAGATCGCGCTGGCGCAGCGCCCGTACCGCGGCGACCAGTTCGCAGCCGACGACGAGACGGTACGCACCGCACGCCCGCAGCGTCTGGCGTGCGGCGAGCGAGGCGAAGCTCGCCTGTTCCTCGACGCCCCGGGAGAGTACAGCGTGGCCGAGCGACGCGGGCGCGGAGAAGGCCCGCAGGTCACCGAGTGCGGCACCGGCGGCGTACTCCAGGATCATCACGCCGGAGGACGCCGGCTCGTGGTCGGCGAGGAACGGGCGCAGCCGTGTGTAGGCGGGTTCGTTGAGGGTGGACAGGCGGGAGGTGGACAGACGTGCCACCTGGGTGACGGCGAGCCTGAAGTGGTCGAGGGCGAGGGCGAGTTGGGCCTGGTAGAAGCCGCCGTGGTGGTACGCGGCCATGTCCTCGGGGGAGATGAGCGGGTTCTCGGCGGCGGCGTTGATCTCCACCGCGAGGACCGCCTCCAGCGCGTCCGCCGCGTCGTGCGCGGGGCCGTGTATCTGCGGGAGGCAGCGGAAGCCGTACGGGTCCTGGATCCGCCCGAGCGGTGGCGTGGGCCGGTCCGCGGCCCCGATCAACTCCCGCATCCGGCGCGCCGCTTCGATGGAGCCGCGGTGCGGCCGGGCCGCGTGCACGGGCGCCGCGTACGCCTCGTGGGACCCGTCGACCGCCAGCAGCGACAGGGCGGCGACGACCTGGGTGGCGCCGATCAGCCCGCGCAGTTCGTGCAGCGCGAGCGCGGCCTGCCCGAGGGTGAGCGCGTTGCTGCTGATGAGTGCGAGCGCGTCGTTGTCGTCGAGCGGCTGCGCCTCCGGGGCCGCCCACCCACCGGACCGC
Source organism: Streptomyces sp. NPDC060027 (assembly GCF_042737005.1). NCBI lineage: Bacteria > Bacillati > Actinomycetota > Actinomycetes > Kitasatosporales > Streptomycetaceae > Streptomyces > Streptomyces sp. NPDC060027. The sequence goes on along the minus strand of NZ_JBHWVI010000014.1, from coordinate 66,061 downwards.
GCACCCGGACCCTCCGCAAGCCGCCGGGACCACTCCGCCGCCCCCTCCGCCCCGCCCCGGGACCGCTCCCCCGCCCCCGCCGAACCCTTCGCCCCACGCCGGGACCACTCCCCCGCCCGCGGCGCCCTGACCCCTGTCCCGCCGGATGCCGGGCCGTCCGCGCCCTGCCGGGGATCCTCCGCCGGCCGCCCCTCCGTCACCGACCCGTTCGCCCCGGCTCCACCGGACACCGAACCATCCGGACCCCGCCAGGGGTGCTCCCCCGCGAGGGCCAGGCCCACCTGGGCCAGTGCGGCGATGTCCCCGGTGCCGACCGAGCCGAACTCGTTGACGACCGGGTACGCGCCGTTCTCCAGCGCCTCGCACAGCGCCGTCACGACGGTGGGCCGCAGTCCGGCGCCGCCCGCCAGAAGCTGGTTCGCGCGGACGGCGAGCATCGCGCGGACCTGGCGGGCGGGCAGTTCCTCCCCGATCGCGCCCGCGTGGCTGCGCAACAGGCGCAGGCCGTGGTCGGCGGCCGCCGGTGGGGGTCCCCCCTGTCCGAGCGAAGCCGAGAACTCGGGGGAGGGCACGTCCTCGTTGCGGTTCGCGCCGACGCCGGTGGAGCGGCCGTAGACGCGGCCGGTGGCGGCGATCTGCCGGGCGGCGCACCAGGCGTCCTCGACCCGCTTCATCGCGTCGGTGCCGGGAACCGGCCGCGCGGCACCGTCGGCGAGCCGTACGACGTCGTCGACACCGGTGCTGCGGCCGTCCAGGACCACGAGCGCGAGGTGCGCCGGAGGCGTCACCGCACGCGACGTGTCCACGCTCCCAGACGACACCACTCGCACACCCTTCTCCGTCCGGACACCTCGGTCCGGACACGGGATCTTGCCCGGTGGCCACAGGTCCCGGTGATCGAGGCCGACCATCGACCACCTATTCACGTACCGACAACTCTGCATGAAGGTATGCAGGGCGGGCAAGGGACATCTTCCGGCACCCGCCCGGGGGCTCGGCCCAGCCGCAAGAGGGGGGCTATCCCCAGTGTCCCGGGGGCCGCCGCTGCCTAACGTGAAGGGCATGACCGGTATGGAAGCCCGCCACGGCGACGCCGAACTGAAGAAGGAACTCGACGCCACCTTGCACGCGCGCAGGGAGCTCGGCGACGAGTACGAGTCCGCGTTGGTCGACTCGTTCCTGGAGAAGGTCGAGCAGCGCCTCGACGGCGCGGTCGACCGCCGGGTGCGGCGCCAGCTCGCCGAACAGCAGATGGTGGTGGCGCGCGGCGCGCGGTCACCCCAGTCGTCCGACTCCTGGGGCGAGCGTTTCGGCTTCGGGATCGTCTCGCTCGTCCTCGCGATCCCGCTGTCCGCGATCGGCGGCGGAGTCGCGCACCTGCCCGGACTGCTCGTCGCCTGGGTCGGCATCGTCGGGGTGAACGTGGTCCAGGCCGCGCGCCTCTCCCCGAACTTCTTCGGCCGCCGCAAGAACCGGCCGGAGTCCGACTGGGAGGACTAGCGGCCTCCGGAACGGACGTCACGGGGGGAACGGGGCTCCGCGAAGCGCCGTCCGCACGGGGAACGGGTGCCGCGCGGGACGACGGCACGACGCCGGTGTGGGACGACGGCGTGGGACGCACGAAAGGGCCCGACGCTCGGAACGCACGAGAGGGCCCGACACTCGGAACGCACACGAAAGGGCCCGGCACTTGAGACAAGTGCCGGGCCCTTCGACGTGTTGCGCGGGGACCGCCGCACCCCCGTTACCGGGGGGCGGGACGACGGCGGTCCCCGCGAGGGACGCGGGCCGGGTCAGGACCGGGCTTGCGCGTCCTAGGCGTCCATGGAGGTCCGGGAGCCGCTCCGGAGGTCCTTGGCGCCGTTTTGGCGTCGGCCCGGGCGGGGAGCCGCTCCCGCCCTGCCGACACCCACCAATGTGCCGGACCTGTGTTAAGCGGGTGCTGCGCGGACGTGACGCGCTCGTACCACTTCCGCGAAGTTCACCCCGGACCGAGCCGGAAGATCCACCACGGATCCGACAGTTCGAACAAATATCCTGCCGTAGGCGCGGACGACCGAATGTTGTGCGCCCGGCGCCGCCCCCGGCCGTCACCCGTGCGCCCCCGGGCCCCGTCGGGCGCCGCCCTCGGCGGCGCCCGCGCGACGCGGCTACGCCCTGGTGCCGCCCTTGGCCAGGAAGGACAACAGGTCCTGCCGGCTGACGACACCGGTGGGCTTGCCCTCGACGAGCACGATCGCGGCGTCGGCGCCACCGAGCACGGACATCAGGTCGCCGACCGGCTCACCGGAACCGACCTGGGGCAGCGGCGACGACATGTGCTTCTCCAGCGGGTCCTCCAGCGAGGCCCGCTTGGTGAACAGCGCGTCAAGGAGCTCCCGCTCCACGACCGACCCGATGACCTCGGCGGCCATCACGTCCGGGTGACCGGCGCCCGGCTTGACGATCGGCATCTGCGAGACGCCGTACTCGCGCAGCACCTCGATGGCCTCGCCGACGGTCTCCTCCGGGTGCATGTGGACGAGCGAGGGGATGGAGCCGCCCGCCTTGTCGTTCAGCACGTCGGCGACACGGGCGCTCGGGCCGGTGTCCTCCAGGAAGCCGTAGTCGGCCATCCACTCGTCGTTGAAGATCTTGCTGAGGTAGCCGCGCCCGCTGTCGGGGAGCAGCACGACGACGACGTCGTCGGGGCCCAGACGCTCGGCGACCCGCAGCGCGGCGACCACGGCCATGCCGCAGGAGCCGCCGACGAGCAGCCCCTCCTCCTTGGCCAGCCGGCGCGTCATCTGGAAGGAGTCCTTGTCGGACACGGCGACGATCTCGTCCGCGACCGTACGGTCGTACGCGGTCGGCCAGAAGTCCTCGCCGACGCCCTCGACCAGGTAGGGCCGGCCGGAACCGCCGGAGTACACGGACCCCTCGGGGTCGGCGCCGACGACCTGCACCTTGCCGTCACTGGCGTCCTTCAGATACCGGCCGGTACCGGAGATCGTGCCGCCGGTGCCCACACCCGCGACGAAGTGGGTGATCTTCCCCTCCGTCTGATCCCACAGCTCGGGGCCGGTCGAGTGATAGTGCGAGAGGGGGTTGTTGGGGTTGGAGTACTGGTCGGGCTTCCAGGCTCCCGGGGTCTCCCGCACCAGCCGGTCGGAGACGTTGTAGTACGAGTCCGGGTGCTCCGGGTCGACGGCGGTGGGGCAGACCACGACCTCGGCCCCGTACGCGCGCAGCACGTTGATCTTGTCGGTGGAAACCTTGTCGGGGCACACGAAGATGCACTTGTACCCCTTCTGCTGCGCCACGATGGCGAGCCCCACACCGGTGTTCCCACTGGTCGGCTCGACGATCGTGCCGCCGGGCTTGAGGGCGCCGCTCTCCTCCGCGGCCTCGATCATGCGCAGGGCGATGCGGTCCTTCACGGATCCGCCGGGGTTGAAGTACTCGACCTTTGCCAGGACGGTCGCCTGGATGCCCGCGGTCACGTTGTTGAGCCTCACCAGCGGGGTGTTGCCGACGAGACTGATCATCGAGTCGTGGAATTGCACCGTTGTCTCCGGAGCTGCGTTTTCAACAGGAATGGTCCCGTCAGCCTACGGCCCTGCGCAGCCGTTCACGCGCCGTTGAGATTGGCCGACCCGTCCTTCGGGGCAAGCAGTGGTTGTACGGCTACAAGGAGGTGGCGGCGACGGATGTCGAGCTTGTCGAGGGCGAGGGTGGCCCGGCGGATCGCTGCGGGAGCGGCGTACGGCGGTGGCGGGGTCGGGCTGGTGGGTGCGGCGGCCGTCGGCCTGGTGCTGGCCGAGGTGCAGATGGTGAAACGGCATGTGGGCAACGGGCACGCTCCCTACGCCCCGCGCGCGGACGGTCTCTACGGGTACGACTACGCCGGTGCCTCTCCTGATGAACCCCCGTTGCGCCTGACGATGCTCGGCGACTCCACGGCCGCGGGCCAGGGGGTGCGCCGGGCCCGCCAGACGCCGGGCGCGCTGCTGGCCTCCGGGCTCGCGGCGGTGGCCGAGCGGCCGGTGGAGCTGTGCAATGTGGCGCTGCCGGGCGCCCAGTCGGACGACCTGGACCGCCAGGTCGCGCTCGCCGTCACCGATACCGCCCTGCTGCCCGACATCTGCGTGATCATGATCGGGGCGAACGACGTCACGCACCGGATGCCGCCGACGCGCTCCGTACGTCACCTGTCCGCGGCGGTACGCCGGCTGCGCACGGCCGGTGCGGAGGTCGTCGTCGGCACCTGTCCCGACCTGGGCACGGTCGAGCAGGTCCAGCAGCCGCTGCGCTGGCTGGCTCGGCGCGCGTCCCGTCAGCTGGCCGCCGCCCAGACGATCGGAACGGTCGAGCAGGGCGGCCGTACGGTGTCGCTGGGCGACCTGCTGGGCCCGGAGTTCGCGGCGAACCCGCGCGAGCTCTTCGGTCCCGACCACTACCACCCCTCGGCGGAGGGGTACGCCACGGTGGCCATGGCTCTGCTGCCCACGGTCTGTGCGGCGCTGGGCCTCTGGCCGGCGGAGGAGGAGCGTCCGGACGTCTCGCGCCACGAGGGGTTCCTGCCGGTCGCCCGGGCGGCCGCCGAGGCCGCGTCCGAGCCCGGCACCGAGGTCGCCGCCGCGATGCCGACGGGCCCTCGCGGCCCCTGGGCCCTCCTCAAACGCCGCCGACGCCGCCGCCTCCCCGCCACAGACCCGGCCCCGGCCCCGTCCCCCTGACCCCTGGGAACGGGTCCCCGGTCCCCGGTCCCCGGTCTCGGGTCCCGGGGGAAGGGTTCCGGGCCGCGTCCCCGGCTGCGGGTGCGTGGGGGCTGGCCGCGCAGTTCCCCGCGCCCCTGGGCACCTCACCCCGACCGGCACCGGGAATCCAGCCCCGACCGGCCAAATCCAGCCCCTCCGGCATTTGAGGAGCGAGGCAGGATCCAACCCCTCCGGCGCTCGGGAAGCGGGGTCATAATCCAGCCCCTCCGGCGTTTGAGGAACGGGGTCTGGGGCGGAGCCCCGGGTGGGGGTAGGGCAGAGGGGGCCGCTCCCTCAGCCCACCTCGCCGCAAGGAACCGCCCAAGGCGCCCCCGCCAGCAAAAAGCAAGCGCTTAGAAAAGTGCGGCCGGTGTCACACACCCAGACCGGTGACCTCGACGGTACGTACGGGTAACTTCCCAACCAGCCCTGCACACTTCCCGTACGCCAATGGAGCCGTGATGCCCGAAGCCGTGATCGTCTCAGCCACCCGCTCCCCGATCGGCCGCGCCTTCAAGGGCTCCCTGAAGGACGTGCGCCCCGACGACCTGACCGCCACGATCATCGAAGCCGCCCTCGCCAAGGTCCCCGAGCTCGACCCGAAGCTCATCGACGACCTGATGCTCGGCTGCGGCCTCCCCGGCGGCGAGCAGGGCCACAACCTCGGCCGCATCGTGGCCGTGCAGATGGGGATGGACCACCTCCCGGGCTGCACCATCACCCGTTACTGTTCCTCCTCCCTGCAGACCTCCCGCATGGCCCTGCACGCCATCAAGGCCGGCGAGGGCGACGTCTTCATCTCGGCGGGCGTCGAGATGGTGTCGCGTTCGATCAAGGGCACCTCCGACGGCATGCCCGACACCCACAACCCCCTCTTCGCCGACGCCGAGGCCCGCACGCTCGAGGTCGCGCAGTCGGAGGGTTCGACGTGGCACGACCCGCGTACGGACGGCCTGATCCCGGACGCGTACATCGCGATGGGCCAGACCGCCGAGAACCTGGCCCGCCTCAAGGGCGTCACCCGCCAGGACATGGACGAGTTCGGCGTGCGCTCGCAGAACCTCGCCGAGGAAGCCATCAAGAACGGCTTCTGGGAGCGCGAGATCACCCCGATCACGACCCCGGACGGGACGGTCGTCAGCAAGGACGACGGCCCGCGCGCGGGCGTGACGCTGGAGGGCGTCCAGGGCCTCAAGCCGGTCTTCCGCCCCGACGGCATGGTCACCGCGGCCAACTGCTGCCCCCTGAACGACGGCGCCGCCGCCCTCGTGATCATGTCCGACACGAAGGCCCGCGAGCTCGGTCTGACCCCGCTCGCCCGCATCGTCTCGACCGGCGTCACCGGCCTCTCCCCCGAGATCATGGGCCTCGGCCCGGTGGAGGCCAGCAAGCAGGCGCTCAGCCGCGCCGGCCTCACCGTGGACGACATCGACCTGTTCGAGATCAACGAGGCCTTCGCCGCCCAGGTGATCCCGAGCGCCCGCGACCTGGGCATCCCGCTGGACAAGCTGAACGTGAACGGCGGCGCCATCGCCATCGGCCACCCCTTCGGCATGACGGGCGCCCGCATCACCGGCACGCTCATCAACAGCCTCCAGTTCCACGACAAGCAGTTCGGCCTGGAGACCATGTGCGTCGGCGGCGGCCAGGGCATGGCGATGGTCATCGAGCGCCTCAGCTGAGAACGATGACCCGCTCCCGTAACGGGAGTTGAACGCACCGTGACCGAATCGGCCCAGAAGCCCGTAACCACCGGGACTCTGGGCCGATTTGTGATCCAATCCCCCCCAAGATGTGACCTATGTCCCTTCGCAAGGGTATTCCGGCAGGTCAGAGTGGTTGAGCAGCTAAACCCCAGGCCCAAAGTCCTGTCCTATTCGTGACGTTACGCACTGACAGTTTGATGGTTCTCCCTTCAAGCTGATGTAGGAAGTCGGGGGCCGACTTTGAACCGGGAGTACGTCAGTGAGCGCCATGCCGATTGCTTTGCTGCTCGCCGTCGCCGCCACAGCGGCCGTGGGCGTCGCCGTTCTGCGCACCCTGCAGGGTCTGCGACACCAGGTCGCGGCCCTGCGCAGCGAACTCGCCGAGAGCCGTGCCGGTGACGCGCGGGGTCTCGTGCCCGCGGCGCGCGGAGCCGCCGACGCGGACGAGATACGCATGGCCGTGACCGAGGCGCTCGCCGAGGAGCGGGAGCGGGAGCTCGCCGAGGCGCGGGCCTTCTGGGCCGCCCAGGAGGCGCGTGACGCCTCCGACGCGCCGTCGCTGCTCGGGCTCCCGGACAGTGAACTGTTCCTGCCGCGCCACTCGGACTTCGTGGGCCTGGAGCACCTGGAGCCGGTGGCCGAGGCGCTCGCCGAGCCGGACGTCGAGGAGTTCCTCCAGACCGGCACCGTCGGCGACTCCCCCGAACTCGCCGCGGCCCGCCGCCGCCACCCCTCGCACCCGGACTTCGTCCCGGTCCAGTCACCCGTGGTCAACGACCACGAACGCACGGTGGCCTGCCTGGAGGAGCTCGCCGAGTCCTGTACGGAACTGGCGGACGTCCGCCCCGGCCCGCTCGGCACCCTCGACGTCTACGTCTTCGCCGACGGTACGACGCTGTGCATGACCCCGGGCCACCGCGAGACCGCGGAGCGGCTCGCCGCGGCTCTGGACGCCGGTGAGACCCCGGTCCTGCTCGGCGGCTCCGGTGTCTCGGGCGCGTACGCCCTGACCTTCGCCTTCGGCGAGGAGAACGTGTACATCCTGGCGGACCGCGTCATAGCGTCGCTGTGACCCACGGCGTCACGAGGTCTCCGTGACCCACGGCGTCACGATGTCTCCGTGACCCACGGCGTCACGATGTCTCCGTGACCCGCGCCCTGAAACGAGGGCCCGAACCGCCGAAGGGGCGGACCGACCGCCCGAAGCGGCGGGTCGACACACTGACGGGCCGAGCGACCGCGCCGGAGTCGATCGACGGATCAGACCCCGGCGCGTTTCTGTGCCTCCGCCACGAGCGTGACCGCTTCCGCCAGTTCCTCCTCGTTCTTCAGTACGAGCGCCAAGTCGTGCGCGGCGACCGTGATTTGATCGGCGGCGGCGAACATCCCGGCGTCGGGCATCTCCCGGGGCTCCCCGGACGGGTCCTCGACCCGCTGGGTGCGCAGCGCGAACTCCCTGGCCAGCCCTAGTGCCTCAGCCGCGGCCCCTCGTTGCAGACGGCTCTGCGGCGCGGCCCGCAACCGGTCGGCGAAGTGGTCCACGGCACGGGTCAACGGCGTTGTATCCAGCACGCCGCGAGACTACGCGCAGCTGCGGGACTGTTGCCAACAACCCAACCCTCAGGCACGGTGGCGTGAAGGACCGGCTTACATCCCCTTTGCGTTCGGAGGCGCCGATGTCCCAAGTCTTCTCCGAGGAGACCCATCGCAACTTGCTCGCCCGCATCCCTCATTGCACCGGTCGTGAGATCTCCGACTGGCTTCGCACCGTCGACGACGGACCCGCCCTCTTCCGCTTCGAGGAAAAGGTCAGCTGGCTCCGCGCCGAGCACGATCTCGCGTACGGCCACGCCAAGGCGATCATTCACGAGTACGACCTGAGGAGGGCCGCGCGCAAACTGCTGTGAGCGCGCACCACCGAGAGACCGGCACCCGACGACGAAGGGCCCGCGAACCGGTGGGTTCGCGGGCCCTTCAGGTCACATGACGGCCTGTCCGGCCGCCGGCGCCTCTAGTCGTCGCCGCTGAAGATGGCGACCAGCCGCAGCATCTCGACGTAGATCCAGACGAGGGTCATGGTCAGACCGAACGCGGCCAGCCAGGCCTCCTCCTTCGGCGCGCCGTAGGCGATGCCGTCCTGGATCTGCTTGAAGTCCAGGGTCAGGAAGAACGCGCCGATCAGGATCGCCAGGATGCCGACGATCGCGCCCAGCGGGCCGTTGCTGCGCAGTCCGCCGTCCGGTGCGAGACCGAAGGCGACCAGCAGCAGGTTCACCGCCATGACGACGACGAAGGCGATGGCGATGGTCAGGCCGATGCGCGCGTACCGCGCGGTCACCCGGATCCAGCCCGCCTTGTAGACGAGCAGGGTCGCGCCGGTGACCGCCATGGTGCCGAGCACCGCCTGGAAGGGCGCGCCGGACCACTGCGAGTTGAACATCTCGCTGATGACCCCGAGGAAGACGCCCTCGAAGGCGGCGTAACCGAGGATCAGCGCGGGTGTGGCGGTGCGCTTGAAGGACTGCACCATCGCGAGGACGAAGGCGATCAGCGCGGAGCCGATGGCCAGGCCGTAGCTCGTGGACGAGACCGGCAGCAGCGCCCAGGCGAGGACGGCGCCGACGACGACGGTGCCGAGCGTCATGGCCGAGCGCATGACGACGTCGTCCATCGTCATACGGCCGGTGGTGACCGGGGCCTGCGGCGGAGCGCCGTGCTGAAGGTCCTGCTGTGCGTACGGGTTCTGCGCGTAGGGGTTGCCGCCCTGCTGGGCGTACGGGTTGCCCTGGGCGTACGGGTTCCCCTGCGTGCCGACAGCGGGTCCCCCGGCCTGCGGCGCCGCGTTGAAGCCCGCGTAGCCGTTGTCGCGGCTGAACCCCCGTCGCGAGAAGACCGGGTTACTGCTCCTCATTTCACTCCTCCATGGCCACCCTGCGTGGCCTTGGCTCAAGAGTAATAGGTAGGCAAAGGATTGACCCTAGTGCTTGGGGAGGATCTTTCCCTTGTTGTGCCACCGTACGCGCGTGCCCCCAGGTACGCCCGCACTGGTGCCAAGCCGTGACACCGGCTTCCGAGAGCTCTCGTGCCCTTTCAAGCCGCCTTGATCCCTTCTTATTCCTGTCGTCCTACTCCCGGTCCCCGAAGGGAAACCCCGTGTACCCCTCGGCGAGGTCCGTCGCGGCCGCGCGCGAGTTCGCGATCCGCTCCAGGCGGGCCAGCTGGATCCGGTCCTCGAAGGGGGTCGCGGCGGGGTCGCGGTGCAGCAGGGTCGTCATGTCGTACGAGAACCGTTCGGCCTGCCAGACCCGGCGCAGACAGGTCTCCGAGTAGGTGTCGAGCCGCTCGGCCGATCCGGTGCCCCTGAGGTGGACCAGGGCGCCCGCGAAGGTGACGACGTCGCCGACGGCGAGGTTGAGGCCCTTGGCGCCGGTCGGCGGCACGATGTGGGCGGCGTCCCCGGCGAGGAAGAGCCGGCCGTGCCGCATCGGCTCGTGGACGTGGCTCCGCATGGGCGTGACGGACTTGGCGGTGATGGCGCCCCGTCGCAGCGGCCAGCCGTCCGTGGTCTCCAGGCGCCGCTCCAGCTCGTCCCAGATCTTCCCGTCGCTCCACGCCTGGGCGTCCGTGCCCTCGGGCACCTGGAGGTAGAGGCGGGAGACGACGGGCGACCGCATGCTGAGCAGGGCGAAGCCGCGGTCGTGGCGGGCGTAGACGAGTTCGTCGTGCGAGGGCGGGACGTCGGCGAGGATGCCGAGCCAGCCGAAGGGGTACGACCGCTCGAAGGTGCGGGAGAGCTCGGCGGGCACCGCCTTGCGGGTGACGCCCCAGAAGCCGTCGCACCCGACGACGTAGTCGCACTCCAGGACGTCCTCGCGCCCCTCGTACGTGAACCGCACCCGGGCCCGGTCCCCCTCGGCGCCCTCGACGGCCAGCGCCTCGGCCTCGAAGAGCAGCGGCCCGCCCTCCTTGAGCTGCAACGCGATGAGGTCCTTGCACACCTCGGTCTGCGCGTACACCATCACGGAGCGCCCGCCGGTGAGCGCCGGGAAGTCGATCCGGTGCCGCTCTCCCCGGTACCGGAGCTCGATGCCGTCGTGCCGCAGCCCCTCCCGGTCCATCCGCTCCCCGGCTCCGGCGGCCCGCAGCACGTCCACGGTCCCCTGCTCCAGGATCCCGGCCCGCTGCCGCTGCTCCACGTACGCGCGGTCCCGGCTCTCCAGGACCACCGACTCGATCCCGGCGCGGTGCAGCAGCCTGGCCAGCAGCAACCCGGCCGGCCCGGCCCCGACGATCCCCACGGTGGTACGCATCGCCACTGACCTTCCTCGTTGTTCGCCCAGTGAAATTTCTTTCACTGATCCACTCCCGCGAGTCTCCGCCGCCACAAAGCCGCTGTCAACGGCCGGGGCGCTCACCGAGCGGCCCCTCGGGAGGGCCGGACGGAGCGCCGTCGTTCAGGGGATGAGCGTGCGACCGCGCCGGCCGGGACGCATGTCGCGCACGCCGGTGATGACCGGGTGGTGCGCGTCGGTGAAGATCGGAAGTGCCCGGAACCGGACTTGAACCGGTACGCCCGCGAGGGGCAGCGAGGTTTAAGCTCGCCGTGTCTGCATTCCACCATCCGGGCAGGCCATGGGCTCCGCATCGAGGTTCCGAGCCTATCGGGGTACTTCCCCCGAACAGCGGGCAGGCGGACCGATGTTGTCTTATTTTATTGACGTCTGAGGGTGCATCAGCACCCGGTACGGGCCATCAGCACTTGCCAACAGCCTTTCGGACGCGCTGGGCCCGTGTACGCGGATTGACGGAATTTCACCGTCCGAAGACCGTCGGGACGAGCTGCGGACGACGCCCCCCTACCCGGAGGGCCCTCAGGGGAGGTCCGTCATCCCCAGGTATGACTCAACGGCTCGCGGTCCGACCGCAGTCTGCCCCCGGAACCGGAACAGCGGCTGACTACATCGCGCGGATCGGCACGGACGATGGAACACGAACCCATCAACGTCACCGAGACGTCGTCGTACCGACAGGAGCACCCTCCCGTGACCACCACTCCCCTCGCCGGCACAAGCACCGCGGTCGCAGCCCGCGCCACGGAACTGTCGAAGGTCTACGGGCAGGGCGAGACCCAGGTGGTCGCCCTCGACCGGGTCAGCGTCGGCTTCCGGCAGGCCGAGTTCACCGCGATCATGGGCCCCTCCGGGTCCGGCAAGTCCACGCTGATGCACTGTGTGGCGGGACTGGACAGCTTCTCCTCCGGGTCCGTGCGCATCGGCGACACCGAGCTCGGCTCCCTGAAGGACAAGCAGCTCACCAAGCTGCGCCGGGACAAGATCGGCTTCATCTTCCAGGCGTTCAACCTGCTGCCGACGCTGACGGCCCTGGAGAACATCACGCTCCCGATGGACATCGCGGGCCGCAAGCCCGACAAGGAGTGGCTGGACACGGTCATCAAGATGATCGGCCTCGCCGACCGTCTGAGCCACCGGCCCTCCCAGCTCTCCGGTGGCCAGCAGCAGCGCGTCGCCGTCGCCCGCGCCCTCGCCTCCCGCCCCGACATCATCTTCGGCGACGAGCCGACCGGAAACCTCGACTCGCGCTCGGGCGCGGAGGTCCTCGGCTTCCTGCGCAACTCCGTACGGGAGCTGGGCCAGACCGTGGTCATGGTGACCCACGACCCGGTGGCCGCCGCCTACGCGGACCGGGTCATCTTCCTCGCCGACGGACGGATCGTCGACGAGGTCCACGAGCCGACCGCCGCCTCCGTCCTGGACCGCATGCGGAACCTTCCTGGCGGAAACTCCCCGTCCCCCGAGTTCGACGGCAAGGGCCGCACCAGCTGACACCCCGCCGGACCGCCCACACCGGCACCTTCGCCCCTCGCCCCGCCACCAGGCTCCGGGCGACGTTCCGCGCCCTTCCCCCACCTCCGCACGGTCCCCGGCCCGCCCGCGGCCTCGCGCGCCCTCCTGCGACTCCTGGACTGAGAAGACCCATGTTCCGTACCGCCTTGCGCAACGTATTCGCGCACAAGGCCAGGCTCCTGATGACCGTGCTCGCCGTGCTGCTCGGCGTGGCGTTCGTGTCAGGGACCCTGGTCTTCACCAACACCATCTCGGACGCCTACCAGAAGAGCTCCGCCAAGGGCTTCGGCCAGGTCGACGTCGCCATCCGGCCGGAGAGCGCGGCGGACACCGGCGACACCCTCGGCAGGACGCACAAACTGACGCCGCCGCTGCTCGAAAAGGCCGCCGCAGTGCCGGGAGCCGCCTCCGCGATCGGCGTCGTCAACGGCTTCACCGCCATCGCCGACAAGGACGGCAAGCTCATCGGCGGCGGCTTCCAGTCGCAGGGCGGCAACTACTGGAGCGGGAAGGACGGTGGGAAGGACCCCCGCTACCCGCTGACGACCGGGCACGCGCCCCACGGCACGGGCGAGGTCGCGATCGACGCCGAGACCGCGAAGCGGGCCGGCTACCAGGTCGGCGACACCGTGCGCCTGTCGGTCGACGGCCCCGTCCTCAAGCCCGTCGTGACCGGCATCTTCACCACCGACGACGGCAATGTGGCCGCGGGCGGCAGCCTCGCCCTGTTCGACACGGCGACCGCCCAGCGGCTGTTCCACTCGGCCGGCTCCTACGACGAGATCGACGTGAAGGCCGCACCGGGCACCAGCCAGACCGCGCTGCGCGACGCCCTCGACGACGTCGTGCCGAAGGAGGTCGCCTCCACCACCACCGGCCGGCAGCTCGCCGACGACCAGGCCGAGCAGATCTCCTCGGCGATGAGCGGCATGAAGACGGGCCTGCTGGTCTTCGCCGGGATCGCGCTGTTCGTGGGCACGTTCATCATCGCCAACACCTTCACCATGCTGGTCGCCCAGCGCACCAAGGAACTGGCGCTGCTGCGCGCCGTCGGCGCCTCCCGCCGCCAGGTCACCCGGTCGGTGCTGATCGAGGCGTTCGTGGTCGGCGCGGTCGCCGCCGTCGGCGGGCTCGCGGCGGGCGTCGGCATCGGCGCCGGAATGCGCTCCCTGATGGGCACGCTCGGCGCCACGGTGCCGGACGGCCCGCTGGTCGTCTCACCCGGCACGATCGCCACGGCGCTGCTCGTCGGCGTCCTCATCACCATGCTGGCCGCCTGGCTGCCGGGCCGCCGCGCCGCGAAGATCCCGCCGGTCGCCGCGATGAGCAGCGTCCACGCGAAGGCGACGACGAAGTCCCTGGTCCTGCGGAACACGATCGGCGCCCTGTTCGCGGCCGCCGGTGTCGCGGTGGTCCTCTACGCGACGACGATGGACGGCTCGGACGGCCAGGCCCCGATGGGCCTCGGCGCGGTGCTGCTCATCATCGGCGTCTTCGTCCTCACCCCGCTGCTGTCCCGCCCGCTGATCGCCGCTGCGGCTCCCGTCCTGCGTGTCTTCGGGATCTCCGGCAAGCTGGCGCGGCAGAACTCGGTGCGCAATCCGCGCCGTACGGCCGCCACCGCCTCGGCGCTGATGATCGGCCTCACCCTGATCACCGGCATGACGGTGATGGCGGGCAGCCTGCAGAAGTCGATCGACAAGATGGCCAGTTCGGCGATCAAGGCGGACTACGTCGTCTCGATGGCGAACGGCAACTCGCTCTCCCCGGACGTCGAGAAGAGGCTCACCGCGGTCGACGGGGTCACCGACGCCAGTTCGCTGCGCAACGCGCCCTCCCGCATCGACCGGCGGACCGAGTTCCTGACCGGCGTCAACGGCGCGGCCATCCGCGAACTCACCGACCTCGCCGTCACGGACGGCTCGTTCGCGGTCGGCGGCGCTCGGGTCGTGGTGGACGCGGACACCGCCGAGTCCCACGGCTGGAAGGCCGGTTCGGACTTCCAGGTCTCCTACGAGGACGGCAAGAAGGGGAGCCTGACCGTCGCCGGGGTGTACGAGGGCAACGAGATGATCCAGGGCATCATCCTGGACAACGCCACGCTCGCCCCGCACCAGAGCGAGGCCGCCGACATGCAGGTCATGGTGAAGACGGCGGGCGGTGCCTCGGCCGCGGCCAAGGACAAACTGGAGAAGGCCCTCGGCGACAACCCGGCGATCAAGGTCCAGGACAAGCAGGACCTCTCCGACAGCATCGCGCAGATGTTCACGCTGATGCTGAACATGCTCTACGGGCTGCTGGCGATGGCGGTGATCGTCGCCGTCCTCGGTGTCATCAACACCCTCGCGATGTCGGTCTTCGAGCGCTCCCAGGAGATCGGGATGCTCCGCGCGATCGGCCTGGACCGCAAGGGCATCAAGCGGATGGTCCGTCTGGAGTCCCTGGTCATCTCGCTCTTCGGCGGCGTCCTCGGCATCGGTCTCGGCGTGTTCTTCGGCTGGGCGGCCGGCGAACTGCTGGGCAGCAGGATGTCGACGTACGAACTGGTCCTGCCCTGGGGCCGGATGGCGGTCTTCCTGCTCCTCGCGGCGGCGGTCGGCGTCCTCGCGGCGCTGTGGCCGGCCCGCCGGGCGGCCCGTCTGAACATGCTGACGGCGATCAAGTCGGAGTAGCGGGACCGAGCGGCGGGCCGGACCAGCGGCCCGGTCGCGCGGGTGAGGGGCCCGTTCCGGACGGAACGGGCCCCTCACCTGTCTCCGGCTGTCCCGCGTCAGTTCCAGGTTCTCGCCCGCAGCGGCATCCCCGACCCGCCGCTTCCGTCCGGGGTCTTCACCGCCAGGACCTGGTTGACGCCGATGTTGTTGCACTCGAAGGCGACCGCGCTGGCCGCCATGTACAGGCGCCAGACGCGCGCCCGGCCGGGGCTGGTGAGCCGGACGGCGCGGGACCACCCGGCTTCCAGGTTGGCGACCCAGCCGCGCAGGGTGAGCGCGTAGTGCTCACGGATGGATTCGACGTCGCGCACCTCGAAGCCGGCCCGTTCCAGCTGCGTCACGGTCGTCCCGACGGGCGCGAGCTCACCGTCGGGGAAGACGTAGGCGTCGATGAACTCGTCGACGGAGTACGTCGATTCGTTGCGCTGCGGGCGTCGCGCGATCTGGTGGTTGAGGAGCCGCCCGCCGGGTTTCAGCAGGCGGTTCAGCACCTCGGCGTACTCGAGGTAGCGCTCGGCGCCGACGTGTTCGGCCATCCCGATGGAGGAGATCGCGTCGTAGGGCCCGTCGGTGACGTCCCGGTAGTCCTGCACCCGGATCTCCACCTTGTCGGTCAGGCCCTCGTCGGCGACCCGTTTACGGGCGTACGCGGCCTGCTCCTGCGACAGCGTCACCCCGACCACGGTCGCGCCGTGATCGCGGGCGGCGTGGATGGCCATCGAGCCCCAGCCGCAGCCGACGTCGAGGAGCCGCTGACCGGGCTTCAGGGCCAGCTTCCCGGCGACGAGTTCGAGCTTGTCGCGCTGGGCCCCCTCCAGGGTGCCGCCCTCGTCCCAGTAGGCGCACGAGTAGACCATGGACGGGCCGAGGACGATCTCGTAGAAGTCGTTGCCGACGTCGTAGTGGTGGCTGATGGCCCGCCGGTCGCTGCGCTTGGTGTGCAGGTGGCGGCGTCTGCGCACCTCCTCGACGGGCGGGGCCGGCGGCAGCGGCGGCCCGGCCATCCTCACCAGCCCGCGCACCGCGGCGCGCACCTCGGGGTCGCGCAGCGCCTCCCCGAGCCCCCGGGCGTCCTCGCCGCGGTCCCAGACGAGCCCGGAGATCAGGTCCAGGGCGGTGTAGAGATCGCCCTCGACGCCCAGGTCGCCGGAGACCCAGGCGCGCGCGAGACCCAACTCGCCCGGTTTCCACAGGAGACGGCGCAGGGCTCGCCGATTGCGGACGACGAGCGCCGGAGCTCCCGGCGGGCCCGCTTCCGAACCGTCCCAGGCGCGGATGCGCAAGGGGAGCGGGGCTCCCAGCAACTGTTCGACAAGGCTGTTCAGCCGCGGCGCGGCTTCCTGCATGGCGTACACCTCCGAGACGACACTCCCGAACGCTCCGACACCACGTAAACACCTACCCGCCCCGCGCGCAGTCCCCCTTCCGCGTTACAGATTCGCAAAGTGCATGTACTCACCACGCTTTTCGGGCCGGGAGAACGCCGAAGGGGCCGCCCGCACCACGGATGGCGGGCGGCCCCTTCGGGGCGTTCGGTGACCGGAGGTCAGGAGGCCTTGGCCTTCTCCTCGGTCTTGGCGGCGGGCGCCGGGGCGGCCGCGGCCGGGGCCGGGGCCGGCTTGGCGGCCTCGTAGAACTCCTCGCGAGGAGACTCCATGGCGCCGAGGGAGACGACCTCGCGCTTGAGGAACATCGCGAGCGTCCAGTCCGCGAAGACGCGGATCTTGCGGTTCCAGGTCGGCATGGCCAGACCGTGGTAGCCACGGTGCATGTACCAGGCGAGACGGCCCTTGAGCTTGATCTTCATCTTGCCCATGACGATCATCGCGACGCCCTTGTGCAGACCGAGACCGGCCACGGCGCCCTTGTTGGCGTGCGCGTACTCCTTCTGCGGGAAGCCCCGCATACCGGAGATCACGTTGTCGCCGAGGACCTTGGCCTGACGCAGCGCGTGCTGGGCGTTCGGCGGGCACCAGGCGTTCTCGACACCGGCCTTGCGGGCGGCGACGTCCGGCACCTGGGCGTTGTCGCCCGCGGCCCAGATGTAGTCCGTGCCCTGCACCTGGAGGGTGGCCTGGGTGTCCACGTGGCCACGCGGGCCGAGCGGCAGACCGAAGCGGGAGAGAACGGGGTTCGGCTTGACGCCGGCCGTCCAGACGATCGTGTTGGAGTCGACCTCGAGGCCGTTCTTCAGCACCACGTGACCGTCGACGCAGGAGTCCATCGAGGTGGAGAGGTAGATCTCCACACCGCGGCTCTCCAGGTGCTCCTTGCCGTACTGGCCGAGCTTGGGGCCGACCTCGGGAAGGATCTTGTCCGCGGCGTCGACGAGGATGAAGCGCATGTCCTCACGGGACACGCTGCTGTAGTACTTGGCCGCGTCGCGGGCCATGTCCTCGACTTCACCGATGGTCTCGGCGCCGGCGAAGCCGCCACCCACGAAGACGAAGGTCAGCGCCTTGCGGCGGACGTCCTCGTCCGTGGTGGAGTCGGCCTTGTCGAGCTGCTCGAGGACGTGGTTGCGCAGGCCGATGGCCTCCTCGATGCCCTTCATGCCGATGCCCTGCTCGGCGAGGCCGGGGATCGGGAAGGTGCGGGAGACCGCGCCCATCGCGATGACGAGGTAGTCGAAGGGCAGCTCGTACGCCTCGCCCACGAGGGGGGCGACCGTGGCGACCTTGCGGTCCTGGTCGATGGTGGTGACCCGGCCCGTGACGACCTCCGCCTTGGGAAGGACGCGTCGCAGCGGGACGACGACATGCCGCGGCGAGATGCTGCCTGCGGCGGCTTCGGGGAGGAAGGGCTGGTAGGTCATGTACGACCGGGGGTCGACGACCGTGACGGTCGCCTCTCCGTAGCGCATCTGCTTGAGGATGCGCCGAGCTGCGTACAGGCCTACGTACCCACCGCCTACTACGAGGATCCTGGGACGCTCCGTGGTGCTCATGCCATCGAGTATCCACCCGCTCCCGGGGGGTCGCTCGTGCGCCCCTTCACAAGCTCGGGCAGGGGCTCTGCTACACTCCGCCGCCCACGTGATCGAGGTCATGGTGACCCGGGGGAACCACCGTACGGTTCGTACCGTTGTCAACACCGCGTGAGCTGCGGTCCAACCCGTTCAGCCCAGCGAACCACACCTCTGTTTCACTGCCCGGAAACGCGGCCGCAATGCTCCGTCGAGCAGGCTCCCGGACCGCCCGAGCGCCGGGGAAGGGCCCAAGTGGCCCCTTCCTCGCCCGGCAGGGCCTTTTTCCTTGTGAAGAACTTCACGAACTTTCCCGGCGAGGCCCCGCCGAGGGGGTTCCACAACCCCCTCAGGCGCGCTCATACGTTATCCGACCTGCTCAGCCGAGGGCCACTGATCGGTAGCGAAGGAGACCTAGGCCACCGACCACGCGATGCCGTCGAGGATGTCGTGCTCGCTCACGACGACCTCCCGGGCCCCGGTCCGCTCCATGATCGAGAGCAGCACGAGGGCACCCGCGGCGATCACGTCGACGCGCCCCGGATGCATGGAGGGGACGGCCGCGCGCTCGGCGTGGGTGGAGCGCAGCAGCCATGCGGTGATCTCGCGGACCCGGTCGACTGAGACCCGGGAGTGGTGGATCCTCGCGGAGTCGTAGGCGTCGAGGTCCAGCGCGATCGCCGCGATCGTGGTGACCGAGCCGGCCAGCCCGACCAGCGTGCGCGCCTCGCGCAGCGGGACCGTCTCCCCGGCGAGGTCGAGGGCCGCCTCGATGTCGGCGCGCATGGCCGCGATCTGCTCCGCGGTGGGCGGGTCGGTCACGGCACCGTCGTGCACGAGGTGCCGCTCCGTCATCCGTACGCAGCCGATGTCCACGGAGCGTGCCGCGTCCACCCGGTCGGCCCCGACGACGAACTCGGTCGAACCGCCGCCGATGTCCACGACCAGGTAGGGCTTGGCCAGGTCGTCGCGCCCGGTCAGCTCCTTGGTCGCCCCGGTGAAGGAGAACTCCGCCTCCTGGTCCCCGGTGATGACCTCCGGCTCGACGCCGAGGATGTCCAGCACCCCGCGCACGAACTCGTCCCGGTTCTCGGCGTCCCGGGAGGCGGAGGTGGCCACGAACCGCAGCCGCCGCTCGGCGCCGTGCTCCTTGACGACCGCCGCGTACTCACGGCACGCGGCGAACGTCCGCTCCAGCGCCTCGGGGGCGAGCCGGCCGGTGCGGTCGACGCCCTGGCCCAGCCGGACGATGGTCATCCGCCGGTCCAGTTCGACGAGTCCACCCGTCCGCGGGTCGGCGTCGGCCACCAGGAGCCGGATCGAGTTCGTACCGCAGTCGACGGCGGCGACCCGGGTCACTGGTCGTCCTCGCCGGACCCGGCGGACTCACCCGGCTCACCCGGCTCACCCGACCGAGCAGGCTTGAAGGCGAAGTGGCCGGCGTCGGCGCCCTCTCCGGACCTCTCCACCTGCCGCTCGTCGCCGGACGGCGGGCCGGGCGGCGTCACGCACGCCCCCTTGCGCCACCACTCCGGCAGCATCGCGATCGCCTCGTCGCCGAGCGGGTTCACGCCCGGCCCCGCGGCCAGCGAGTGGGCGACCAGGACGTGCAGGCACTTCACCCGGTCCGGCATACCGCCCGCGCTCGGGAAGCCCGCCAGCACCTCGATGGCGTCACGGCGCGCGATGTAGTCCTCGTGGGCGGCGCGGTAGGCCGCGGCCAGTTCGGGGTCGGTGGCCAGCCGGTCGGTCATCTCCTTCATGACCCCGTTGGCCTCCAGCGTCCCGATCGCCGACGCGGCCCGCGGGCACGTCAGGTAGTACGTGGTCGGGAACGGCGTCCCGTCGGGGAGGCGGGGGGCCGTCTCCACCACGTCCGGCTGACCGCAGGGGCAGCGGTGCACGATCGCGCGCAGCCCGCGCGGCGGCCGGCCGAGCTGCTGCTTGAAGGCCTCGACGTCGGCGTCGGTGGGCTCGGTGCGCGGGGTGGTGGGCGGTGGCGTTTCCATGCCGTGAGTCACGTGTCTTTCTGGTCAGTTCATGGGTCGTCACTGGTCGGCGGCGTCGGACTTGTCCACGCCGTCCCAGACATTGGCGTACCAGGGGCGGTCGGTGGTGCCCTTGTCGGCGCGGGCCTGCTTCGCCGCGTCCGGGTCGATCACCACGTAGCCGGTCTCGCCCGGCATCACATAGTGCAGCCGCTGCCGGATCTGCTGCTCGGCGTACGCGTCGTCCTGCCAGCGCGCCTTGAGGTCGCGCAGCTGCTCGACCCGCTGCCGGGCCTGCTCCCGCTGCCGCTCCAGGTCGGCGACCTCGGCGCGCTGGGAGACGTACTGCCGCATCGGGTAGGCGAGGGCGACGATCAGGGAGCACAGGACGAGGGCCAGCAGCGCGGCCCGGCCGGTCAGCCGGGAGCGGCGCGCCTGCCGCTTGGTCTGGGAGCGGTAGACCCGGGCCGCCGTCTGCTCGCCGAGCAGCTTCAGCCGGGTCGAGGTGGAGAACCGGTCCCGGTCCTTCACGGCCATGAGTCCCGCCTCCCCAGTACTGGCCCGTCGGTAGGGGCCCGTCACGCGCGTACGTCCCCGCACACGGTACGGGACCGAGTGCGGGGACGTACGGACGACGCTTCCTGAGCCTTGCGGGGTCAGTCCTTGAAGCGGGGGAACGCCGAGCGGCCGGCGTACACCGCGGCGTCGTCGAGGATCTCCTCGATGCGCAGCAGCTGGTTGTACTTGGCGACGCGCTCGGAGCGGGCCGGGGCGCCGGTCTTGATCTGGCCGCAGTTGGTGGCGACGGCCAGGTCGGCGATGGTGACGTCCTCGGTCTCGCCGGAGCGGTGGGACATCATGCACTTGTAGCCGCTGCGCTGGGCGAGTTCGACGGCGTCCAGGGTCTCGGTCAGCGAACCGATCTGGTTGACCTTGACGAGCAGCGCGTTGGCGGTGCCCTCCTCGATGCCGCGGGCCAGGCGCTCCGGGTTGGTGACGAACAGGTCGTCGCCGACGATCTGGACCTTGTCGCCGAGGCGGTCGGTGAGGACCTTCCAGCCGGCCCAGTCGTCCTCGAAGAGCGGGTCCTCGATGGAGACGAGCGGGTAGGCCGCCACGAGCTCCTCGTAGTACTCGGTCATCTCGGCGGCCGAGCGGGACTTGCCCTCGAACTCGTACTTGCCGTCCTTGTAGAACTCGGACGCCGCGACGTCGAGGGCGAGCGCGAC
Source organism: Streptomyces sp. NPDC060027 (assembly GCF_042737005.1). Lineage (NCBI taxonomy): Bacteria > Bacillati > Actinomycetota > Actinomycetes > Kitasatosporales > Streptomycetaceae > Streptomyces > Streptomyces sp. NPDC060027. The sequence continues at coordinate 44,856 of NZ_JBHWVI010000014.1, read as the reverse complement.
CTGCTCGCCGGGGACGTAGCCGGCCTGCTTGATGGCCTCGACGATGAGGTCGAGCGCGGCACGGTTGGAGTCCAGGTTCGGGGCGAAGCCGCCCTCGTCGCCGAGGCCGGTGGACAGGCCCTTGGACTTCAGGACGGACTTGAGGGTGTGGTAGACCTCGGTGCCCCAGCGCAGGGCCTCGGAGAAGGACTCCGCGCCGATCGGGGCGATCATGAACTCCTGGATGTCCACGTTCGAGTCGGCGTGCGACCCGCCGTTCAGGATGTTCATCATCGGAACGGGCAGCAGGTGCGCGTTCGGGCCGCCCAGGTAGCGGAAGAGCGGCAGGTCGGACGCCTCGGAAGCGGCGTGCGCGACGGCGAGCGAGACGCCGAGGATGGCGTTGGCGCCGAGCGAGCCCTTGTTGTCGGTGGCGTCCAGGTCGAACATCGCCTGGTCGATCAGGCGCTGCTCGGTGGCGTCGTAGCCGACGAGCTCCGGGCCGATCTGCTCGATGACGGCGAGGACGGCCTTCTCGACACCCTTGCCCTGGTAGCGGTTCGGGTCACCGTCGCGGAGCTCGATGGCTTCGAAGGCGCCGGTGGAAGCGCCGGACGGAACGGCGGCACGACCCGTGCTGCCGTCGTCGAGGCCGACCTCGACCTCGACCGTGGGGTTGCCTCGGGAGTCCAGGATTTCCCGGGCTACGACGACGTCGATGGACGGCACGAGCATCTCCTTCTGGGATGTGACGCGGGTACGCAGGACTTGCCAGCCCTGCGGGATGAGCCTAACCGGCCCGGGGGGATCGGCCAGCCGATCGACCACCCCTTGGGCAGAACTGAGGGTACATATTGTTCCTGAACGGAACAAAAAAAGAAATGAAAAACCCCGCTCCGGTGCATGCGGGGGAACAAGCACCGGAGCGGGGAGCCCGTGGGGACGGGGACCCTCACCGGGCCTTCCACATGGAGGCCCGGCCTGTGAGGGGAGCTGTCGTTCAGCGCGAGTGAGGCTGCGCGCGGCCCGGCTGCGGTCGCCGTCCGCCGAGGGCGACCATGGGGGGCCGGTACGCGGCCGTGCTCAGCCGAGGTGCAGCTGCTGGCCCGGGTAGATGAAGTCGGCGTCGGCGACGACGTCCTTGTTCAGCTTGAACAGCTTCTGCCAGCCGCCCTTGACGTGCTTCTTCTCGGCGATCGAGCTGAGGGTGTCACCCTTGACGACCTTGTACTCGCCGTCGCCCTTCTTGACCTTCTTGCCGGTCGGGGTGGTGACGGTCTTCTGGGCGGCCGGGCGCTCCGCGGAACGGGAGGCGGGCTGCTCCGTCGTACGGGTGGTGCTGCCCTGCGAGGCGCTCGACGAGGAGGGGGCCGACGGGGTCGACGGGGTCGAGGTGTCACCGCTGTACGCGGCGCTCGACAGGCCGACGCCGCAGGTCGGCCAGGCGCCCTTGCCCTGCCCGGCGAGGACCTTCTCGCCGATGGCGATCTGCTGCGACTTCGAGGCCTGGTCGGCGGTGGAGGCGTAGGCGGTGCCGCCGTACGCGGCCCAGGTGGAGGCCGAGAACTGCAGGCCGCCGTAGTAGCCGTTGCCGGTGTTGATCGACCAGTTGCCGCCGGCCTCGCACTGGGCGACGGCGTCCCACTCGGAGGCGGTGGCGGCGGAGGCGTTGCCGGCCGCCATCAGCGGAGCGGCGATGGCGACACCGGTGACACCGGCGAGCGTGGCGACGCGGGTGGCCTTGTTCGGACGGCGGTGCTTGCCCTTGCTGGAAAACAGCATGGAGTGATCCCCTCACCGACGCCTGCGAGGTGAGCTGTCGGGTTCGGGCCGGTTGAGTTGCCCGGCCGCGTGTCTTCGGTCCCGTCTCCAGGACGTCCGACACGCGACTTAACCCCAAGCCGTTCCGGATGTCTCTCAACTCCCGGACGCGGCGCTTACCTTGGGTCCCCCGCTCCTGCCTACGGCGCATGACGCGACGACTGTTCCCGTACGGCCGCTGGCAGGATTCGGCGTTGTGACCGTCGGGGCCCGCTGTGGCGAGCGGTCACGACCGTAAGCAGTCGATCGGCGGAATTTCAAAGACGATCAGGGCTTCTGAGACCCATCTCTCACTCGCGCCAAACCGGACATTCCACAGCTAACCGTGACGTGAACTCCCGCTACTTTTCGACCGTTTCGGTAGCAACAGACAGGCTCTGACCGGGAACGATGAGGTCGGGATCGGCCCCGACCGTGTCCTCGTTCGCGACGTACAGGCCGCCCCATCCACCTTCGAGGTCAAGGGCGTCGGCGATGCTCCAGAGACTGTCCCCGTCGTCCACGACGTACGAGTCGTCCGTGGCGTCGCGCGAGTCGCTCGAGCCGCGCGAGGCGTGCCGCCCGGCGGCGCTGTCGGTGCGGTCGTCGGCCGCGCCGGCCGACGCGTCCTCGTCGGCACTGCCGCCACGGTGCCGCCCGGTGCTGGCGCTCGCGTCGTCGGAGGCATCCGAAGAAGCGCCGTCCTGACCCGACTTGTCCGACTTGTCGTCCTTGCCGGTCGCCTTGTCCGAGCTGCCGGAATCCTGCGAGGCGCTGGGCTTCGCGGTGTTGTCGGTCACGTCCGGGGAGTCGCCCGAATCAGCTGAACCGGACGGGATGGATGAAGGGGATGAGTTGGGCGTAGTCGACAATCCGGACGAAACGGAGCCGCTCGACTCGCTCCCGCCGGCCGACGAGTCGCCGGCCAGGCCCGTGTCGACACGCACGTCGCCCGAGTCCGCGCTCAGCCCGGAGAGCGGTCCGCAGGTCGGCCAGGCCGCGAGCCCCTGGTCGTCGAGCACCTTCTCGGCCACGGCTATCTGCTGCGAACGGCTGGCCTGGTCGGCTCTCGGGGCGTATTCGAGACCGCCGTACGCCTCCCAGTCGTCCTGGGTCAGCTGTAGCCCGCCGTAGTACCCGTTGCTGTTGTCGGCGCTCCACGCGCCGCCGCTCTCGCACTGTGCCACCCGGTCCCAGGTGGTTCCGTCGGCCGCGCTCGCACTCGTCGCGGCGAGCAACGGGATGGCGATCGCCGATCCGGTCACCCCTGCGGCGACGATGAGGGCCGGGGCCTGACGGGGGCGACGGTGACGGCCGTTCCCGGAGAGCATGCGGAAGCCTTTCGCGTGACAGCAGGTGACAACGGGCCTCCTGCGAAGTAAGAAGCGCAGGTGCCGCGTTGATGGGTGAACGTAGCCGGAGTCGAACGCTTGTCACAAGTCGATGCAGTACAGATCACGTGAAGATCACAGATTTGATGGATCATCATGTTCCGGTAGCCGGAAGGGTGCTCTTTCCGGTATTCGGAAGAACCCCCTCGACAGGGGTGGCGAAGGGTCACCGATGGACCGATCAAGGGCTATTTGACCGGGGTGAACTCCACCGGAAGCGTGCGCAATCCGCGCATAATGAGCCCTCCACGCCAACGCAAATCAGCCGGATCTCCCGCAAGTCGGAGGTCGGGGAGGCGGGTGAGGAGCGTGCCGAGCGCGGTCTGCCCCTCCAGACGGGCCAGCGGCGCGCCCAGGCAGTAGTGGATGCCGTGGCCGTAGCCCACGTGCTGATTGTCACGCCGTGCGAGATCGAGCGTGTCCGGCCGCTCGAACCGCTCGGGGTCGCGGTCCGCGGCGGCGAGGACCACGAGCACGGGATCGCCGGCCGCGATGTCCTGCCCGCCGATCCGCACGTCCTCGGTCGCGAACCGCCAGGTGGCCAGCTCCACGGGCCCGTCGTAGCGCAGGAGTTCCTCGACGCCCGTCTCGAGCAGTCCGCTCTCCCCGGCCGCGAGGGAGGCCTGGAGACGGGCCCGCTGCTCGGGGTGGGTGAGGAGGGCGTGCATCCCGTTCCCGATGAGATTGACCGTGGTCTCGAAACCGGCGAAGAGCAGGATGAAGGCCATCGCGGCGGCCTCGTTCTCGCTCAGGTGCTCGCCGTGGTCGGAGGCGCGGATGAGTCCGGAGATGAGGTCCTCGCCGGGTCCGGGCACATCGGACAGCGCCTCGCGCTTGCGGTGGATGAGCTCGGCGAGATAGCCGCGCATCTTCTTGACGGACCGGGCGACCCCGCCCCGCGGCCCGCCGCCGTGCCGGATCATCATCCCCGCCCAGTCCCGGAAGTCGTCCTGGTCCTCGCGGGGGACGCCCAGCATGTCGCAGATGGCGTAGATGGGGAGCGGGAAGGCGAACTCGTGGATGAGGTCGGCCGAGCCCCTGGCCGCGAACTGGTCGATGAGCTGATCCGTCAACTCCTGCACCCGTGGGGTGAATTCGGCGACACGCCGGGGGGTGAAGGCCTTGCTGACGAGCCGCCGCAACCGGGTGTGGTCCGGCGGATCGATGTTCAGCAGATGCGTCATCAGCTCGGCCTTGCGCTCCCCCGGAATCCCGGTCCTGCCCTTCGCGTGCGCGGGTTCGTCGTGATGCGCGGGATTCTTGGACAGCCGCTGGTCGGCGAGCGTCTGCTTGGCGTCGGCGTACCGCGTGACGAGCCAGGCCTCCACTCCGCTGGGCAGCCGGGTGCGGTGCACCGGCGCGTGCTCCCTGAGCCAGGCGTAGGCCGGGTAGGGATCGGTGGCGAACTCCCAGGTGAAGAGTTCGGGGGCGGCGCTGGCGGGGGATTCGTGCTCGGTCACCCCTCGACGGTATCCGCAGGACGCGGGGACGCCCGGGCCGACCGGCGATCGGGGCGGTACCGGGGAGGCCCGGCGGCGACGGCGAGTCCCCCCTGCCCTTTTCACCCCAGGCTGTCCAGACATGGCCGACTGTTTGACTCGGCCGCTCGGCACCTCCCTACATTCACGCAGTGGACCCCGAAATACTCAGATCCAGCTTCGCGGTCGTGGAACGACGGGCCGAGTTCGCGGTCAAGTACTTCTACTCGCATCTGTTCCGCCACAACCCCGAGCTCCGCGGGCTGTTCCCGGCGGACCTCCCGCAGGACATGGAGCGGCAGCGGGACCGGCTCTTCGCGGCGCTCACGTTCGTCATGGACGGGCTGGAGGATCCGGAACTGCCCCGGTACCTGAGGGATCTCGGGCGGGACCACCGGAAGTACCTGGCGCAGCCGGACCACTACGCGGCCGTGGGGGCGAGCCTGATCGCCGCGTTCGCCTTCGTCGCGGGCTCCGCCTGGAGCTCCGAGGCCGAGAAGGCCTGGGCCGAGGCGTACGAGGCGATCACCCATCTCATGCTGCAGGGCGCCTGGGAGGCCCAGCACCACGGCGAGCCCCGCTGGTGGGACGCGGAGGTCGTCGCCCGCACCCGGCACGGCGACGACCTCGTCGTCCTCACCCTGCGGCCACGGCAGCGGCTCACCTACTCCCCCGGTCAGTACGTCAGCGTCAACACGCCCCAACTGCCGTGCGTCTGGCGCCCCTACTCCCTCGCCAACGCGCCCCGCGCCGACCGCACCGTCGACCTGCACATCAGCCGCGTCGAGGACGGGGTGCTCTCCACCGCGCTCGTCCGGCAGACCCGCGTGGGCGACGTACTGCGGCTGGGCGCGCCCGGCGGCGGCCTCACCCTGCGGACACCGGCCGACCGGCCCCTGACCCTCATCGCGGCCGGCACGGGCTGGGCCCCGGTGAAGGCCCTGCTGGAACAGCTCGACCCAGCCCACGAGGCCCGCCTGTTCCTCGTCGCTCGCGACATCGCGTACCTCTACGACCGGCCCGCCGTCGAACGCCTGCGGGCCCGGCTCCCCCAGCTCGCCGTCACCTTCATCACGCCCGCGCCCGGCCGCCCCAAGGAACAGGCGACGGAACGGCTGCTCACCGCGCTGGGCAACCGGGCCGGCTGGACCCGGCACGACGTCTACATCGCCGGTCCGCCCGATCTCGTCGAGGAGGTCGGCGAGGCCCTTCCCGCCCTCGGCGCACCGGCCGACCGTGTCTTCCACGACCTGCTGCCGCCGACCGGAGAGACCCGGCCCCGCCCGCTGGGCGCGGCGGAGTGGCTGCTCGACCGCCCCGTGCCGAACTGGCACAACCCGGCGGACCGCGCCACGGGGGCGTGACTCCGGCCGCCGTCAGTCCTCCCCTGCGCCTCCCCCTCCTTCACCCCTCCCCCTTCTTCGCCCCTCACCCTGCCTCGTCCGGATCCCCGTCCTGATCCCCGTCCTGATCCCTGTGCTGATCCCGGTCCGTCCCCACGAAGCCCTCCGCCACGCGGATCGCGTCCCGGTACGCCCGGGCCGCCGCCCGCAGCGCCGCCTCCGGGTCCACGCCCTCGGCCTCGGCGTGCGCGGCCATCGCCAGCAGCTCGTACCCCACGCCCTCCCCGGCGGGCAGCGGGACCCCGAGTCCCGCCGTCCGCACCCGGGACGACAACTTGGCCGACAGGGCCAGGCCGGGCTGACCCAGCGGGACGCCCTCGGTGACCGAAGTGCGCCGCTTCTCCTCGGCCTTGGTGCGCAGCCAGTGCGCCTTGACCTCCTCGGGCGTCGTGGCCGTCTCGTCGCCGAAGACATGGGGGTGGCGGTGGATCAGCTTGGCGACGATGCCGCCGGCCACGTCGTCGATCGAGAAGGGGCCCTCCTCGTCGTCCTCGGCGATCCGGGAGTGGAACACGACCTGGAGCAGGACGTCACCGAGCTCTTCGCGCAGCTCGTCCCGGTCGCCCTCCTCGATGGCCTCGACGAGTTCGTACGCCTCCTCGATGCCGTACTTCGCCAGGCCCTTGTGGGTCTGCTGGGACGACCAGGGGCACTCGGCACGGATGCGGTCCATCACCTGGACGAGGTCGAGCAGGCGGGCGCCCGGCAGGTCGTACGAGGCGGGGAGCAGCTCCAGGTCCGGCATCTGTACGCGGCCGGAGCCCGCCAGCCGGGCCAGGCCGTCGGTGAGGCGGGGCTCGCCCTCACCGGTGGCCACGACGACCAGCGAACGACCGCCGGCGCACGCGTCGACCAGATCCTCCGCGGTCGGGGACTCCTCGTCGACGGTGATACCGGCCTCGCGCAGATACGGCACCTGCGGGTGCGCGCCGTCCGCGCACAGGACCCGGTCGGCGCCGTGCAGCGCCTGCCAGGCGGGCCAGGACAACAGCCCGGGCGCGACTCGGTGGCTGGTGGTGAGCAGGACGATACGGCCGGGGCCGGGGCCCACGACGGTCGCGTCGGCAGCGGTCCGCTCGTCGCCGTCGAAGCTGCTGGATGCGTTCACCCCTCGAACGTAACCCACACCGCCGACAGCCCCCGAAGCCGTCCACAGGCCCGGGGGCACCGTCGGTCGGCCGACGGCCCGGAGACGGTCAGGCCGGCTGCTGGGTCCCCGTCGCCGTGACCTCCCGCAGCCACGGCGTCTTCGCGTCGACGCGGCTGCTCTTCTGGACGTCCCAGGTGCCGTAACGCGGGTTCAGGTCGACGTCGAGCTGCTTGGAGGCGGCGGACATCGCCTTCCAGAAGGCGGCCTTGCCGTCGGTGGTGTTCATGTCGACACCGAGCGCGGAGGCCAGCTTCCGGGCCTCGATCTCGGTACGCAGGCTGTCGTCGAGACGCTGCGGCGCCACGCCGTAGTTCGTCAGCCAGGCCGTCTCCAGCGCTTCCGAGCCGCCCGCCTGCTGTTCGAGGGCCGCACGCATCTGCTGGGAGTCCTTGCGGGTCACGCTCACCCCGGCGTTCTTCGCCGCCCGGTCCAGCACCCGGTCCAGGACCATGCCGTGCAGGGTGTCGCGGGTGAGGGTGCCGGTGTTGGCGATGACCTGCTCGTACTGGGCGTCGTCCTTGCTGGCGGCCCGCTGCGCCGAGCGCACCTCGTTCACCCGGCTCTCCAGCTGCGCGACGGTGATCCGTCGGCCGTCGACGACGGCCGCGGCGCCCGGATGGGCCTCACTGCCACAGCCGGTGAGGAGAGGGGCCGCCGCGACGATCGCGGCGGAGAGAACGAGCGCGGTGCGACGGCGGCGGTGCAAGGAAGCCTCCCGAGGAGATTGTGCGGCGGTGCACAAAGTCTTGCGGTGATCGATGGTAGGCAGTGGCCCGCCTCTCGGCCAGCCATTCGACCAACGATTCGCGACGACTTCGGGCACCGCCGCACGTCACATCGTCCTCAGCCCGTGATCGCCACGGGCGCGTCCCACGCGTCCCGGTCCACGGTGATCGTGTAACCGCCGCGGGACTCCTTGCTGTTGACCATGTACTGGTGGGCGCGGCTGTGGCCGGTGAACTGGGTGGCGCCCCACGGCCAGTCGGTGGTCGTGGTGTTCTTCTTGTCCCACAGCGCGTACCAGAGGTTGCCCGGCAGATCCGTCTTGTCGGTCGCGGTCGCGACGGCCTTGGCGCTGGAGCTGGTGAAGCCGTAGTAGCCGGTGCGGTACGTCTTGGCGTGCAGGGTCTTGTCGAAGGCGCGCACATACGTCAGCACGGCGTCGTTGCACGCCTTGTTCGTGACGTCGTACGACTCCATGTCGAGGTAGATCGGGCTGCCGGCCTTCATGCCGAGGGCGGAGGCCTTGGCGACCGCGTCCGCGCCGTCGGTCGCGCCCAGGGACGCGGCGGTCGCGGCGGTGAGCTTCTCGGGGCTGCTCCCGGTCTGGCAGGACGGCTGGGCGCCGACGTACAGCGGGATCAGCTTCCAGCCCACCGTGCTGACCGACTTCACCCAGGACGCGGTCAGGTTGGGCTGGCCGCACCCGCGGTTCTTGCCGCCGATGTACACGGCGGCCGCTCCGTAGAAGCCGGTGTGCCAGGCCTTCATCGCGTTCAGCGAGGGCGCGGCGCAGGTGTCGAAGGCGCGGCCCGTGAAGGTCTTCTGCGCGGGCCACGTGGTCGCGGCCATCGAGTTCTGCGCGGCCATTCCCGCTCCGGCGACCACAGCGGCGCCCGCCGCGGCCCATGCCGCGTATCTGCGCTTCTTGGAATGCCGATGGCTGGACATGAAAATCCCCACCCCATGGTTCATGTGTCGGGTGCGCTGGTCACGCGGGCGTGCGGCGCACGTCGAGTGGGCGCCGCGCGCGTGCGGCGCACGAAAGCGGATCGCACCGTACCGAGCGCGCCGCCCCCGTTCGGGAAACAGCGCACCTTGATCATCACAAGCTTCGGCCAAGCCGGCGCAAAGCTTTCGAGGCTTGATCGGCGTGAAGCGCCCGGAGCCTGGCGCCTCACCTGCCCGCGCCCGGAGCCTAGCCCCTCACCTGGCCGAGCCACTGGAGGGTCCGCCGGATCTCCGCCGCCATGGGGTACCCGGGGCCGCGCAGCCGTTCCACGTCGTGCAGGAGTCTGGCCAGCGTGTCGTGGGCGGCGCCGCGGTCACCGAGGGCGAGCAGCAAGTGGCCCATCCTGCGGCGGACTTCGAGGGAGATCTCCGGGTCTCCGGCGACGTACTGGTTCTCGTAGTACGGCAGCAGGGCGCGGTACTCGGCCAGCGCGGCGGCGGGTTCGCCGAGCTGTTCCAGGCACTGGGCCGCGTCGTAGCGGAAGCGCAGGGACTGCGGGTCGGCCTGGCTCGCCTCGGCGGCGCGCTCGTCGGCGAGACGGCGCAGTTCGGGCAGCGCGCGGCGGTACTGCCCGTCGTCCATGAGCGTGGCCGCGTACTGCTTGCGCAGGGTGCGCACCACGGGCGAGTGCTCCCCGTGCTCGGCGGCGGCCGCCGGGAGGATCGAACCGAGGATGTCCACGGCCTGCGTGATGCGGCCCTCGCCCAGCAGCCGCTTGACCTCGTCGACGGCGCCCGCGACATCGGGCTTCTCCACCACGGGCGCGGCCTGCGGCTGGGGCGCCGGGGTGCGCGCCCGGTCCGGCCACGGCGCGTGCGGGCGCAGGAAGGGGCGCGTGGGGTCCAGCGGGGCACCCGTGGGCATGCCGCGGGCCGGCAGCAGCGGGAGCAGTTGCTCGTACGTCTCCTGCGCGGACGCCGGCCGGTGCTGCGGGTCCTTGGAGAGCAGGCGCAGCACGAGGTCCTCCAGCGCGGGAGGCACCTCGGAGCGCAGCCGGCGCACCGGGAGCGGCGGCTCGTACAGGTGCCGGTGCAGCACGCCGAGCGCGGTCGAACCGGAGAACGGCACGTCACCGCTGAGGAGTTCGTGCAGCAGCACACCGAGCGCGTACAGGTCGGTGTACGGGCCGACCGCGCCGCCCATCGCCTGCTCGGGGGCCATGTAGGCGGGGCTGCCGATGGGTGAGCCGGTGTGGGTGAGCCGCGTGGTGTCGGTGTCCATGACGGAGGCGACGCCCAGGTCGAGGACGGTGACCGTGCCGTCCTGCTTGACCATCACGTTCCGCGGCTTGAGGTCGCGGTGCACGATCGGGACGGCGTGCACCGCGCTCAGCACGGCGCACAGTTGGGCCGCGACCGCGACGGCCCACTGCCAGGGATACGGGTCGTGCTCGGCGAGATGGTCGGAGAGGTCCGCCCCGTCCACGTACTGCATGACGAGGAACAGTTCCTCGCCCACGCTGCCCGCGTCGTGGACGGTGACCAGACCGGGGTGGTCGACCTGCGCGGTCACCCTGCACTCCCGCACGAAGCGGCGGCGCAGCTCGTCCGCCTCCTGGCCCGCGACCTTGTCGGGACGCAGCAGCTTGACCGCGACCCGCCGGTCCAGGCGCTGGTCGTAGGCGGTCCAGACCTGGCCCATGCCGCCCTGCCCGATGAGCGTGGACAGTTCGTAGCGGTCCGCGATCACACGGCTCGTCGCCACACTCATCTGCCGTCCCTGCCGTCTTCGTGCTGACCGTCGCGCTTACGGAGATAGTCACTGAGTTCGTCGAGCTCGGCACGCACCTGGTCGATCCGCGCGGGCGCGGGCCGCTGCGGCGGAGGCGGCATCACGGGGACCTGCTGCACGGGCGCCACCGGCTGCTGAGGGACCGGGGTCGCGTACGGGGACGCGGGCTGCGGGTACCCGTAGCGCTCGGCCGGGTGGGCGGTCTGCGGATAGACGAACGGGCTCGGCCGGCTGTAGTGGCGGATGTCCGCGAACAGGAAGTAGCCCGTGCAGGCGGCGGCGTTCAACAGCAGGATGATCATTCCGACGTTGCCGTTCGGGCTGCTGAAGTCCTCGGTGTGGTCGGTGCTGAGGTAGCCGAAGCTGATCCCCATGGCCGCGAGCGAACCCACGAAGATCCACCAGTCGGCGGCCTTGCGGGTCACGAGCGCGACGCGCAGCGTGGCGACCCACGCCAGGAAGCCGATGCTCAGGAGCGGCACCGCCGCGAAGATCACGCGCAACACGACGAGCACCCCGGTCGAGGGTCGCTTCGGCGGAGGCGGCGCGTAGCCGTGGCCGTGCATGACTGCTCCTGGAGGCCTGATGGGGACGGACGTACGAGTTGGGAGTCCGAGCGTATAGGCCGACGAGGACAACCGGTCCCGGGTTGTACCGAACCGTTGTCGTGCTGATCGCTCCGCGTGCCCCGGCGGGCTCCGGGAGCCCCCGCGGGAACTCCCGTTCCGTCAGCCAGGTGTGACCGTCCCGTCCGTCAGACCGTCGTACATCCCCCGCACGAGCTGCTCCCCGAGCCGCCCCGCGCGCCGCAGCGCGTCCTCGAACTCGGCGAGCGCGCGGAAGCGTTCCCCGTAGCGGCGCTGGTCGTCCAGCGCGAGCCGGGGCACTTGCAGGCGCCGCACGTCGAGCCGGGTGGCGGTGGACGCGTAGCTGCTGGCCTGCCGGTTGTTCGCGGTACCCCGCAGGAAGCCCGCGAGGAACCACGGGTCCAGGGAGGCCTGATCGGGGCGCAGGAGCGTGAGATTGCGCCCCAGGACGGCGCCCGCCGTGTCCTCGTCGACCACGCGCGCCATGGAACCGCCGCCCAGCACGGGGACCACCACGTCGCCCGTCTCGACGAGGACGGCTTCCTCCTCCCCCTCGGGAAGGCTTCCGGACGGCGCGGTTCCGGCGAGCACGTCGTGGTCGGTGAGCACCGCCGCGCGCCCGGGGGCGCTGTTTCCGCCCGTGCGCAGCAAGAGGGCTCCCCCACGCGCGAGTTCACCGACGGTGATCAGCGGCCAGCGCACGGGGGGCATGCGCTGCGCCTCGGCGGGCGTGAGATCGGCGGTGAGGCGCAAGGTGTCGCCGAGATGCTCCCGCACGCTCGCGAGCCGCTCGGTGCCGCCTCCGGCGGCGGCCGGCGGAAGATGGCGCGCGGGTGCCAGGTCGACGTCGTCGTCGAGGAGCTCGATGACCGGAACCGAACGGCTGAAGCCCGGCCGCTCCGGCGCGGTGCCGCTCCGCTCGAAGGGCCGCCACGCGTCGAGCACCGCGCCGCGAACGGCCGCCCAGTCGAGGCCGCCGCGGCCCTCCCCGGCCGACGCGCCGCTGTCGACGACGAGCAGCTCGGGCTGCGCGGGCGCCTTCTCGGGGCGGCGCAGCACCCAGATGTGCAGCGGGATGTTGTACGGGGGCGCCGCGCCGACCGGCAGGGCGATCACGGCGCGCAGGGCACCGCGGCGCAGCAGGTCGGCGCGGATACGGCGGCCCGAGCGGCGCGAGGCGGCGGCCGGCGGCATGAGGACGGCGGCGGCGCCGCCGTCCCTGAGGTGGGCCAGCGCGTGCTGCACCCAGGCCAGTTCGGACTCGGTACGGGCCGGGAAGCCGTACTCCCAGCGGGCGTCGTAGGCGAGCTCGTCGTGCCCCCAGTTGCGCTCGTTGAACGGCGGGTGGCACAGGACGACGTCGGCCTTGAGCACGGGGTGCGCGTCCGCGCGGAGGCTGTCGCCGGCGGCGGTGCGGACGGCGGCCTTCCCCTGGAGCGCGAGCCGCAGCCCGGAGAGCGCCGCGAGCTCGGGCGCGCTGTCCTGGCCGTAGAGCTCCTGGTCCGGCCGGGGCGCCACGGCGCGCAGGAGCGCACCGGTACCGCACGCCGGATCGAGTGCCGTGCGCGCCGGTCCGACGAGCTCGGCCATCAGCGCGGCGAGGTCGCCCGGCGTCAGCGTGTACTGGCGCGGGTTGGCGTCGAGGTGGCGCCCGAGCAGGAACTCGTACGTCTGCCGGGCGCCCAACTCCGCGGCGAGCTCGGCGGCCCCGCGCAGCAGCGGGGCGGAGGTGAGCAGCGCGGGGCCGGCCGGTGTGTTCACAGCACGCTCGCGCGGCGCGCCGAAGCGCGGGGTGATCACCTGGTCGAGGGCGGCGGGCAGCAGGGCGGCGAGCCGTTCGTCGGAGCCCGCGCTCAGCTCCAGCCAGTCGGTGGGGCGGTCGTGGATGAGCAGGAGCACGCATCCGGCGTGGACGAGTGCGGTGACCGGGCCTCCCGGGTGGCCGGCGAGCTGCTGCCAGACGCGTTCGCGCAGCGGGACCTCGGCGAGTTTGCCCTGGTCGCGCAGCCAGGCCTCGACTTCGGCGAGCGCGAAGGAGGGGCTGGTCTCGGTGCCGCCGACCGGTTTGGGGAAGTCGGCGTGCCGGCGGCGCCAGTTGCTGACGGCCGCGCGGCCGACTCCGGCGAGCCGCGCGATTCCGGCGGCGGTCACCTCTGTCGCGTTGTGCTGCACCCGCCCGGCTCCCCTCGTTCTGGTCGGCGACCCCCGTGGGCCCTTGTGGCACACCTGCGGCCCGAGCCACCCGTTCCCGCTGCGGCGTCCGGGCGTTCATGGCACCCGTGGCGCCGGGCCGGGCCCGCACGCACCACACGGCTCGTGACGCCCGTGGCCCACCGTCCCGGTCTGTGACGCCGAGCATACCGACGAATGCAAGATCTACCCCTTCACGCACGTGTACACATCCTTCCTCTCGCATCGTGTTGACTCGGTTCACACGCTCTGCTGTTATTGACCCATCGAACGGGCAAGTCGCCGGAACGAACCGGTCGCCGTGCGTGTTCACGCAATCTGTTCACAGCCAGGGGAGGGCACAGTCATGGGCATCAAGGTCAAGCTGGGGCTGGGGGCCGTGGTCGGCATCGTCGTCATCGGGGCCGTGTCGGCGAACGGGGGCAACAACGGAGACAGCGGTTCCGGCGACACCGGCAAGGACACCTCCGCCGCCCGGCACGAGTCCGGCAAGAAGGCGGACACGAAGAAGAGCGGCACGGCGGACAAGGCCGCGAAGAAGGTCGCCTTCGAGGGGGACGGCGACTTCCAGGTCGGCAGCGACATCAAGCCCGGCACCTACCGGACCACGGGCAACACCGACGGCATGTGTTACTGGGCGCGCGCCAAGGACGCCTCGGGCGAGATGAACTCCCTGATCGCCAACGACAACGTCAGCGGCACCAGTTACGTGACCGTCAAGGCGAGCGACAAGCTCTTCCAGACCAAGGACTGCGAGGACTGGGAGGCCGTCGACGCGAAGGCGTCCGGATCGCCCGCCACGCGGATGAAGGGCGACGGCGGCATGTACAGAGTCGGCGCGGACATCGCCCCCGGCACCTACAAGTCCAACGGCAACGCCGACGACTCCTGCTACTGGGAGCGCGACAAGGACGCCTCGCACTCCATGAACTCCATCGTGGCCAACAACAACGTGTCCGGCACCGCCGTCGTCACCATCGGCGCCGGCGACGCCTACTTCAAGACGGCGGGCTGCGGGGACTGGAAGAAGACGGGCTGACGCCGTACCGCCACCCCGGAAACCGCTCCCCCCACCCTCTCCACCACCCGACACCACGCCAAGGAACTCTCATGCGTCGCACCGCACTTGCCGCTCTCTGCCTCGCCGCCGCGGCCACCGCGGGCCTCACCGGCTGCCTGCCCGGCGAGACCAAAGCGGACAGCAAGCCGAAGGGACCGTTCGCCGGACTGTCCGGAGGCGAGATCGCCGACCGGGCCGTGAAGGCCACCACGGGTGCCACCTCGCTCCGGATGAAGGGCGACGTACCCGAAGACGAGGACGGCGGCACCATCCGGATCGACATGGCACTCGACAAGAAGGGCGAGTGCGCCGGAACGATGAACATGAAGGGCCAGGGCAAGGCCGACCTCATCAAGACCGGCGACACCGTCTACATGAAGTACGACGAGGCGTTCCTGCGCGCCCAGGCCGGGAGCGACTCCAAGGCCGAGACGGACGGGGTCGTGGACATGCTGGCCGGCAAGTGGACCAAGATGTCCGCGACCGGTTCCGACGCCAAGGACATCGCGGGCTTCTGCGACCTCGACTCCGTGCTCGCCGAGGCGGGGGACGTGAACTCCGATGCCACCCGCGGCAGGACGACCACCGTCGACGGGACCCCGGCGATCGTCCTGCACGAGAAGGACGGCAAGGACCGGTACACCCTGTACGTCGCCACCCGGGGCAAGCCCTACCTGCTGCGGGTCGACAGCACCTCCGCCAAGGACCCGGGCACGATCACCTTCAGCGAGTACGACAAGCCGGTCGCCGCCGACAAGCCCGCCGGGCGGATCCTCGACCTGGACAAGCTGGGCAGCTGACGACCCGCCGTTCACCGCCGCCGCGTCGAGCTCAGACGGAGTGCCGCACCCACACGTTGGGCTCGACGTACACGGCATAGCCGCGGCCCGGTTCGCAGTGCACCGGCACCAGCGCGCCGGGCACCTCGACCAGACCCTCCGTGTCGAAGGGCAGCCCGGTCCAGTCGCGCCACTCCTCCAGCGACGGGGGCAGGACGAGCTCGGCCTCGGCGCCCCACCGGTTCACAGCGGCTCGCGCACCCCGCCCGGATCACGTCACACGCATCCCGCCCGGATCACGTCACACGCATCCCGCCCGGATCACGCCACACGTCAACGCGTATCCCTTTACGCCTAGTTCGCGTGGAACCTCTTCGGTGCGGCCGTCGCGTTTCCGCCCGAGGGGAGCTTCTGGCCCGGGCAGCCGGCCAGCACCTTCTTCATGGCCGCCTTCTCGGCACCGGTGACCCACAGCCCGTACTTCTTCTTCACGGCCACCTGCGCGGCGACATACGTGCAGCGGTACGACTTGTTGGGCGGGAGCCAGGTCGCCGTGTCGCCGTCGCCCTTGCTGCGGTTGGCGCTGGCGCCGACGGCACGGAGGTTGAGCGGGTCGTTGGCCAGGGCGATCCGCTTGCTCGCGTCCCAGTACTTGGCGCCCTTCTGCCAGGCGTCCGAGAGCGCGACGAGGTGGTCGATGTCGACCAGGCTGCGCCCGCGGGTGAAGGTGACGTCCTTACCGCCGTACGGATCCGGTTCGAGGACCCCGCGGGACACCCTGCACATCCCGTCGCTGAACTTCACTTCCTTCAGGTCCCGCTTGAGGATGTCGTCGCGGGTGTCGCAGTGGTTCGAGTCGGTGTCGGCCCACGCCGTGCCGAACCGCTCCCTGCTGTACCCGGTCTTGGGCGCGCGCCCCTTGACGGCCAGTGAGTCCACGGCGGTGAGCGCGGCGCCACCACCGCCGGCCGCCGTCTCCTCCGGTCCCGCGGAACCGATCGCATCCTTCTTGCAGCCGCTGACCCCGGCCCCGATGACGACCAGCACCACCGCGGCAGCAGCCGCCCCACCCCTCAGACGCGCCACGACGCCCCTCCCCTTCGCCTCCCCGGATCCGCCCCGCTCGGGCGTGTTTCCCGTCTGCCCAAGGTAGCGGCCGCCATTCCTCGGCCCTACCAGGCATCGATGGGCAATCGGCGCATGCCGGGCGTATCGTCGGTCGTGAGTCACCCCCGGAAGGAGCTCTGGATGGGCATCTTCGACAGGTTCAAGAGCAGCCGGGCGGCACAGGACAAGGCAGGAGACATGTCCGACGCCGCAGAGAAGCAGGTCAACAAGAAGACCGGCGACAAACACACGGACAAGGTCGACGGCGCGCAACAGAAGGCCGAAGGCGCGATGGGCATGGACCGCAACCGTGACCGGCCCGGACAGCCATAGCCGGAGCGATCCGAGAACACACACCCATCGGCCCACCGTCGGCCGCCGCGCACCGCACCCCGAAGTGCCGCGTGCAGGCGCTGAGCCACTACTCGGAACCGAGGCGGCAGGTCGGCTCGCCCGACAGGTCCGCCGACCGGCCGAGGAAGCCGATCAGTGGCGGCGAGCGCGGTGCGGTTGGTGCGACCAGTACGTCCACTCCCGGTAAGTCCACTTCAGCCCCATCACGGCGCCTCGCCGGGTGGGGCCGGAGTCGTTACGCCTCAGCGGGCCGGGGGCGTTGCACTCACGGGGTGAGACCGGAAGTCGTCGCACTCCTACCGGGGCCGCCACCGCCCCCTCGCCGGGCAGGCCGGGGGCATCGGGCTGCTCCGACCTTACCGCCCCGCTCCTTCCCGACCGCCGCCGCTGCCCCGCCGCCAGACCCCGCCGATCGGCCGTCAGACCTTGCCGATCCCCAGCGTCGTCTCCGACGGCAGCAGTCCCGAGCCCAGCACCGCGACCCAGAACTCGCCGAGCAGATCGGCGAGGCGGGCGACGGCGTCCGCGCCGAGCGACTGCCATGGGGCGGAGGCGAGTTGGTCGGTGTGCTGCTCGACCTGGCGGCGCAGCTCACGGCCGGCGTCCGTGGCGATGCCGTCCTCGTCCACCAGGCCACGGGCGATCAGACGGTCCCTCCCCGCTCCCCACTCCTCGGGGCTCCAGCCGCGGCTCTCGAAACGCTCCACGGAGGCCGCCCCTATCGCCGCGAAAGAGACCAGGGACTCGACCGGGTCCAGCCCGGCGACCAGCAGGGCCGCGAGGTGGCCGTCGCCGCGGTGTTCACGCAGGATCGTCGCCGCATGCCACAGCTGGAGGTGCGGGGCCTCGGGCCACGCCACGTCCACGTTCGCGGCGGCGAGTTGGCGCCCCGCCGTGTTCACGGCCTCGGCCGCGCGGCGGGCCAGCGCGGCGGCCTCGGCGAGCTCGGGGCTGGTGACGCGGTCGCCGAATATCGCGCGGTACGCCCGGTCGACGGCCCGCTCGCGCGCCGCGAGCACCTGACCCGGACTCGCCTTCTCCCATGCCGACTTGATGTGCTCGTCAACCATGCGCGGGCTGAAGCTGTAGAAGGCGGACGCCACCCGCCCACCGCCGACGGCCCCCAACGGCGCCGCGCGGTACGGGAAGTAGCTGGGCCAGCGCTCCTCGATCCCGTAGCCGAGCGCCGCCGCCTCCTCGAAGGCCTCCGGCGCGTAATACAGCACGGCGTGCAGGGGCTCCAGCAGATGCCAGAGCTGGCGCACCCGGCCGAGCTCGACGCCCGCACCCTCCTCCGCCGCGCTCGCGCCGCCGGCCCCGCTTGTCTCGCTGACGTTCCCCGACATGACTCCACCCCTCGTCACGTAACGACACGCTCCACAACTTGACACTGCCAAGATTGCCCGACCCGACCCAAACTTGTCAATGACTAGATCCCTCGGACCGAACCGGGAACCCTCGAACTTGGCAATGCCTAGATTCGGCGTACGCTGCTGCCATGACTCCCGCGAAGACCAGCGGCTCCACGCGCCCGTACCACCACGGGGACCTGCGCCGCGCCATCCTCGGCGCCGCTCTCGACGTCATCGCCGTCGAGGGGCCCTCCGCGCTGAGCCTGCGCGACCTGGCCCGCCGCGCGGGCGTCTCGCACGCCGCCCCGGCCCACCACTTCAAGGACCGCACCGGTCTGCTCACCGCCATCGCGGCGGAGGGCTACGGCCTCCTGGCGACCGCGCTCGACGCGGCCGACGACCTACGGGACGCGGGCGTGCGGTACGTACGTTTCGCGCGGGAGCATCCCGCCCACTTCCAGGTCATGTTCTCCCCGGAGCTGCTCCGCGAGAACGACGTGGAACTCACCGCGGCGAGAGCGCTCGCGGGCGAGCGTCTGCGCGCCGCCGTCTCCGCGCTCCCCTCGGAGGGCCGCGGCCCCGACGCCCGCCTCGCCGGCGTCGCGGCCTGGTCCCTCGCCCACGGCTTCGCCACGCTCCTGCTCGGCCACAACCTGGACGCCCAGGTGGGCGAGCAGGACCCCGACGAGGTCTTCCACGCCCTGACGGGCATGCTGTTCCGCTCCCCGGGGACCTGACCGGCGGACCGGCTCCGGGGCGGACGCCCCAACCCCACCGAAGCCGGTTCCCCGGAGAGTCCAACAGAGCGGCTCCGCCGGAGAGTCCACCGGAGCCGGTCCGCGAGAACCCACCGTCCACCGGAGAGCCTTGCGGCCGGCGACCCCGGAGCCGGCCATCCCCGCGGCCGGGTGCCCTGACGGCCCCGGGGTCTAGGACCCCAGGATCGAAGCCAGGAACTCCCCGGTCCAGCCGAGCAGTTCCCTCCCGACCAGCGGCTTTCCGCCGACCTTCGCGGTCTTCGGGCGGGGGACCAGGATCTGGCGGGCGGCCGGCTTGATGACGGTTCCCGGGTACAGACGCGTCAGGCGCAGTTCCTGGGACTCCCTCAACTCCACCGGCGCGAAGCGGATGTTGTTGCCCTGCAGGACGATGTCGCCGACCTCGCAGGCGCGCGCGAGCATCCGCAGGCCCGCCACGAGGAGCAGGTTCTCGACCGGCTCCGGGAGCTTGCCGTAGCGGTCGACGAGTTCCTCCCGTACGGCCTTGACGTCCTCCTCCGTGTTCGCCGAGGCGATGGACCGGTACGCGGCGAGGCGCAGCCGCTCGCCCGGCGCGTAGTCGTGCGGGACGTGCGCGTCGACCGGCAGCTCGATCTTGACCTCGAGCGGCGGCTCCTCCTCCACCCCGCCTTCCAGCGAGGCGCGGTAGTCCGCGACCGCCTCGCCCACCATGCGTACGTACAGGTCGAAGCCGACACCGGCGATGTGGCCCGACTGTTCGCCGCCGAGCAGATTGCCCGCGCCGCGGATCTCCAGGTCCTTCATCGCCACGTACATGCCCGCGCCCATCTCGGTGTGCTGGGCGATCGTCGCGAGCCGCTCGTGCGCCGTCTCCGTGAGGGGTTTCTCCGGCGGATACAGGAAGTAGGCGTAGCCGCGCTCCCGGCCGCGGCCGACGCGGCCGCGCAGCTGGTGCAGCTGCGACAGGCCGAAGTTGTCGCCGCGCTCCACGATCAGCGTGTTCGCGTTCGAGATGTCGATGCCCGACTCGACGATCGTCGTGGAGACCAGCACGTCGAACTTCTTCTCCCAGAAGTCGACGACCACCTGCTCCAGGGCCACTTCCGACATCTGGCCGTGGGCCGTGGCGATCCGCGCCTCCGGGACGATCTCCCGGAGCCGGGCGGCCGCCCGGTCGATGGACTCGACCCGGTTGTGGATGTAGAAGACCTGGCCCTCGCGCAGCAGTTCACGGCGGATCGCCGCGCCGATCTGCTTCTCCTCGTACGGGCCGACGAAGGTGAGCACCGGGTGCCGCTCCTCCGGCGGGGTGGTGATCGTCGACATCTCGCGGATGCCGGTGACCGCCATCTCCAGGGTGCGGGGGATCGGGGTCGCGGACATCGTCAGGACGTCGACGTTGGCGCGCAGCTTCTTCAGCTGCTCCTTGTGCTCGACGCCGAAGCGCTGCTCCTCGTCGACGATGACCAGGCCCAGGTCCTTGAACTTCGTCTCCGAGGAGAACAGGCGGTGGGTGCCGATGACGAGGTCCACCGAGCCTTCGCGCAGCCCTTCCAGGACCGCCTTGGCCTCGGTGTCCGTCTGGAAGCGGGACAGGGCACGGACGTTGACCGGGAACTGCGAGTAGCGCTCGGAGAACGTGCCGAAGTGCTGCTGGACGAGCAGCGTCGTGGGCACCAGGACCGCCACCTGCTTGCCGTCCTGCACCGCCTTGAACGCGGCGCGGACGGCGATCTCCGTCTTGCCGTAGCCGACGTCGCCGCAGATCAGGCGGTCCATCGGGACCGTCTTCTCCATGTCTTCCTTGACCTCGGCGATCGTGGTCAGCTGGTCGGGCGTCTCCGCGTACGGGAACGCGTCCTCCAGCTCGCGCTGCCAGGGCGTGTCGGCGCCGAAGGCGTGGCCCGGGGCCGCCATCCGCGCGGAGTACAGCTTGATCAGGTCGGCGGCGATCTCCTTGACCGCCTTCTTCGCGCGCGCCTTGGTCTTGGTCCAGTCGGCGCCGCCCAGACGGTGCAGTGTCGGGGCCTCGCCGCCGACGTACTTGGTGATCTGTTCCAGCTGGTCGGTGGGGATGTAGAGGCGGTCGCCGGGCTGGCCGCGCTTGGCGGGGGCGTACTCGACGACCAGGTACTCGCGGGTCGCGGTCTGGACGGTGCGCTGCACCATCTCGATGTAGCGGCCGACACCGTGCTGTTCGTGCACGATGTAGTCGCCGGTCTCCAGGGTCAGCGGGTCGATCGTCTTGCGGCGGCGGGCCGGCATCCGGACGCCGTCCTTGCCCGCCGCCTTCTGGCCGGAGAGGTCGGTCTCCGTCAGGACGGCGAGTCGGAGCGCCGGGTCGACGAAGCCGTAGTCGATGGAGCCGCACGCCACGTGCACGACGGAGGGGCCGATCTCGGTGAGGTCGGTGTCCAGGCGGGCGGCGATGCCCTCGCCGCCCAGCACCTCGACGGTGCGGGCCGCCGGGCCGTGCGCCTCGGTGACGTAGACCGTGTGCCAGCCGTCGGCGAGCCAGCCCTTGGTGTCGGCGAGCGCGCGGGCGGTGTCGCCCCGGTAGGTCTCGGGGGCGTGCATGCCCAGCTTGAGGGTGTCTCCCACGCCTCCGGCGTAGCTGTCCGTGAGCTCCCCGTCCGCGGCGAACGGCGACACCGACCACCACATCATGTCCAGCTCGCGCGCCCGGTCCCGTACGTCCGCGATGGACCACAGGGAGGCGGCGCCGACGTCGATGGGCGCCTCGCCGCCCCCGGCCGTCGCGGCCCAGGACGCCTGCAGGAACTCCTGTGAGGTCGCCACCAGGTCCGAGGCCCGCGTCCGTACCCGCTCCGGATCGCAGACGACGGCCATCGCGCTCTTGGGCAGGACGTCGAGCAGCAGCTCCATGTCGTCGACGAGGACCGGGGCGAGCGATTCCATGCCTTCCACGGCGATGCCCTCGGCGATCTTCCCGAGGAGTTCGCCCAGCTCCGGGTGGGCCTCGGCGAGTGCCGCGGCCCTCGCCCGCACGTCCTCGGTGAGCAGCAGTTCGCGGCAGGGCGGGGCCCACAGGCCGTGGTCGGCGACCTCCAGGGAGCGCTGGTCCGCGATCTTGAAGTAGCGGATCTCCTCGATGTCGTCGCCCCAGAACTCCACGCGGAGCGGGTGCTCCTCGGTGGGCGGGAAGACGTCCAGGATGCCGCCGCGGACGGCGAACTCGCCGCGCTTCTCGACGAGTTCGACGCGGGAGTACGCGGCTGCCGCGAGCGCTTCGACCGTCTTGCCCAGGTCGGCCGTACTGCCGGTGCGCAGGACGACGGGTTCCAGGTCGCCGAGGCCCTTGACCTGCGGCTGGAGGACCGAGCGGACGGGAGCGACGACGACGGACACCGGGCCGGTCTCGGGGTCGTCGGGGCGGGGATGGGATAGGCGCCGCAGCACGGCGAGGCGCCGGCCGACGGTGTCCGAGCGGGGCGAGAGCCGCTCGTGCGGCAGCGTCTCCCACGACGGGTACTCCGCCACGCCGTCCGGCGGGAGCAGCGAGCGCAGGGCCGCGGCCAGGTCCTCGGCCTCGCGTCCCGTGGCCGTCACCGCCAGTACCGTGCGGCCGGTCTCGCGGGCGAGCGCGGCGATGGCGAAGGGGCGCGCCGCGGGTGGGCCGACCAGGTCGACGTACATCCGGTTGCCGTCGGCGGCAGCCTTCACCGCTTCCTTGAGGGCGGCGTCCTTGACGACGGCGTCGAGCAGACCGTGCAGGCTCATGAAGGGCTTCCATCCCGGGGAGTGGGCAACGCGAGACGCCCGACACGTGGGACGGGCCGGGGGTAACCAGCCTACGACTCCGCGCCCACTCGCGCGTGACCGTCCGCCGAGGGCCCGGCGCCGCTCCTTGACCCGCCGCACACCCACGGGCCCAGGACCCCTGCCCTCGGATCCAGGACCCCGGGCCCCGCGCCCACGCCCCCTCCCTCCCCCGATCGCCCGCCTGCCGCATGCAGCAGGCAGCCGGAACAGGCGCTCCCGGAACAGGGACCACGCGCACTCCCGGAGCGGCCCCGGAACACACTGCGGACCCGGTCCGAGGAGAGCGACTCTCCTCGGACCGGGCCCGTCCGTTCCACCGCAACCCCCGTACGCGGTGGTCCGTTCGACCGCCCGCCGAGCGGCTACTCGGTGGCGATCGCGTTCAGTACGTTCATCCGGCCCGCCCGGAACGCCGGGATCAGAGCGGCGAACAGGCCCACGAAGGCCGAGCCGATGAACACCGCGATGATCGTCGGCCACGGGATGTCGAGGACCTTCAGGCCCTCCAGGGCGAGGAGCTGCTGGGCGGTCGCGCCCCAGCCCATGCCCAGACCGAGGCCGAGCAGGGCGCCGAAGAGGGCGATGACCACCGACTCCATGCGGATCATGCGGCGCAGCTGGCGGCGCGAGAGGCCGATGGCCCGCATC
This sequence comes from Streptomyces sp. NPDC060027, assembly GCF_042737005.1. NCBI lineage: Bacteria > Bacillati > Actinomycetota > Actinomycetes > Kitasatosporales > Streptomycetaceae > Streptomyces > Streptomyces sp. NPDC060027. The sequence continues at coordinate 21,592 of NZ_JBHWVI010000014.1, read as the reverse complement.
AGACCGATCTCCCTGGTGCGCTCGACCACGGACAGGGCGAGGGTGTTCACCACGCCGAGCACCGCGACGATGATCGCGAGGGCCAGCAGGCCGTAGATCAGGTTCAGGAGCTGGCCGATCTGGTCCTTCATGGCCTGCTTGTAGTCGGTCTGGTCGCGGACCTGGTACTGCGGGTAGTCGTGCAGGGAGGACTTCAGGGCCTTGTACGCGCTGTCCTGCTGTCCGTCCTTGGCCGAGGCGAAGACCAGCTCGTCCAGGGGCATCTTGTCGGCCGGCACGTACTTGGCGAGCGTGGCGATGGAGATGTACTTCGAGCCCTTGTCGATGACGGCGTCGCTGCTGGTGATGGCGCGGACCGTCAGGTTCGCGGTGGCGCCGTCCTTGAAGGCGACCTTGATCTTCGACCCGAGGTGGATGCCGTGGTCCTTGGCGAACTTGTCGTGCACGGACATCGAGTCGGGCAGGTAGGCGTCCTTCAGGTCACCGGCGACGGTCTTGGTCCGCAGGTCGGTGGCGTACGACGGGTCGGCCGCCGTGATGTCGGTGTTCTTGAGCGTCTTGCCGTCGGGGGTGGTGTAGTCGCCCTCGGTGACCCGGTACTCGGTGACCCGGGACAGCCCCGGCGTCTTCTTCACGGCCTGCGCGGCCTGCGGGGTGATCGGCTGACCGCCGTCGTTCTGGATGATGAAGTCGGTGCCGACGGTCTTGTCGAGTTCGTCGGTCGCGGAGGCGACCATGGAGGAGCCGACCACCGACAGGCAGGCGACCAGCGCGAGGCCGATCATGAGGGCGGCGCCGGTGGCGCCGGTGCGGCGCGGGTTGCGCAGTGCGTTGCGCTCGGCCAGGCGTCCCACCGGGCCGAACGCCCGCAGCAGGACCGCGCCCAGGACGCGCACCACACTGCTCGCGAGCAGCGGGCCGATGACGACGAACCCGAGCAGGCTGAGCACCACTCCGAGGCCGAGCCACATCGAGCCCTCGCTCGCCTTGGTGGCGTCGGCGGCGAGGTAGAGGCCGAAGCCGCCGGCGCCGGTGAGGAGCAGACCGAGCACGGCCCGTACGACTCCGGCCTTCGCGTCGGCCGGGGCGCCGGCGTCGCGCAGGGCGGCCATCGGGGAGACCTTGCCGGCCCGGCGGGCGGGCAGATAGGCCGCCAGGACCGTGACGACGATGCCCAGCACCATGCCGATCACCGGGGTCGTCCAGGTCACCGTCAGGTCGTCGGTGGACAGGTTCATGCCGGTCATGCCCATGAGCTTCATCAGACCGACGGCGATGCCGATGCCCGCGCCGACCCCGAGAACGGAGCCGACCGTGCCGAGAAGCAGTGCCTCGACCAGGACCGAGCGGTTGACCTGCTTGCGGCTGGAGCCGATGGCCCGCATCAGACCGATCTCGCGGGTGCGCTGGGCGACCAGCATCGAGAAGGTGTTGATGATCAGGAAGATGCCGACCAGGAAGGCGATCCCGGCGAAGCCGAGCATCGCGTACTTCATGACGTCCAGGAAGCCGCTCACGTCCTGGCTGTTGGCGTCGGCGGTCTCCTTGGCGGTCTGCACCTTGTAGTGGCCGCCGGTCGAGGCCGTCACGTCCTGCTTGAGCCGGGCGTCGCCGACTCCGGCGGCGGCGGTGACGTTCACGTTGGTGTAGACGCCGGTCCGGCCGACGAGCGTCTTCTGGGCGGTCGGCGTGTCCAGGTAGAAGATCGCCGCGCCGGGGTTGGTGACGGTGAAGTGCGCGATGCCGGAGATCTTCGCGGTGTGCGTGCCGACGGCGCTGATCACGCCGATCTCGTCACCGAGCTTCAGGTGGTGCTTGTCGGCGGTGTCCTCGTCGACCATCACCTGGTCGGAGCCCTTCGGCGCCGTGCCGGAGGTGATCTTCATGGTGCGCGCTTCGTTGGCGTTCCAGCTGCCGACGATGGTGGGCGCGCCGCTGGAGGGCGACAGGTTGTCCTTGTCGGCGTCGACGACGGTCACGGCGCTGGAGAAGACGGCGCCCTCGGCCGACTTCACGCCCGGCGCCGTACGCACCTGGGCGAGCACCGAGGCGGGCATGACCGGCGGCCGGCCGTTGCCGGACGTCGTCTCACCGGTGTCCGAGGCACTCTTCGCGCTCACGGTCACATCGGAGGAGGTGGCCGCGAACAGCTTGTCGAACGTCGTGTTCATCGTGTCGCTGAACACGAGCGTCCCGCAGACGAAGGCCACCGACAGCAGGACGGCGACGGCCGACAGGGCCATGCGTCCCTTGTGCGCGAAGAAGTTGCGCAACGAGGTCCTGAGGACGGTCATGACGTCCGCCCGCGGGAGTCGAAGTCCTTCATGCGGTCCAGGACCTGATCGGCCGTCGGCTGGTGCATCTCGTCGACGATCCGGCCGTCCGCGAGATACAGCACGCGGTCCGCGTACGAGGCCGCCACCGGGTCGTGCGTGACCATCACGATGGTCTGGCCGAGCTCGTCCACCGAGCGGCGCAGGAAGCCCAGCACCTCGGAGCCGGCGCGGGAGTCGAGGTTCCCGGTCGGCTCGTCGCCGAAGATGATCTCGGGGCGGGCCGCCAGGGCACGGGCCACCGCCACGCGTTGCTGCTGGCCGCCGGAGAGCTGGTTAGGGCGGTGCTTGAGCCGGTCCGCGAGCCCGACGGTCGTGACGACCTGGTCCAGCCAGGCCCTGTCGGGCTTGCGGCCCGCGATGTCCATCGGGAGCGTGATGTTCTCCAGGGCGTTCAGCGTCGGCAGCAGGTTGAACGCCTGGAAGATGAAGCCGATCCGGTCCCGGCGCAGCTGCGTCAGCTTCTTGTCCTTGAGCCCGGTGATCTCGGTCTCGTCGAGGAAGATCTGGCCGGAGGTGACGGTGTCGAGCCCGGCGAGGCAGTGCATCAGCGTGGACTTGCCGGACCCCGAGGGGCCCATGATCGCGGTGAACCGCCCCCGCGCGATGTCCACGTCGACATGGTCGAGGGCGACGACACGGGTCTCCCCCGACCCGTACGCCTTGACGACCTGCCGCGCCCGCGCGGCAACGGCCGTACGCCCTCCAGTGCCCTCGTGCCTGGGAATGCTTACAGCCGATGTCACGGTATGTCTCCTAAGTCGATCAGCAGCGGAACTGCTGGGCGGCGAAAGTCTGCGAGCGGTTGGGAAGGGCCGGAAGGCCCGCGTCCCTTCGGACGCGGTGCGTCGGCCACGTCCGTAAGTCTGGTGCCGGGAGGGGGTCGGACGCGCTGGTGCACGGCCCCGTCTTCTGCTGGGGAAAACCCCACCCCCGTGGGTGCGGTCCGTACGACCGGACGCGCTCCCGACGGCGTAAAGCCAGGTTAAGGACGGCCACCGCCCCGCCTCGTCCTCCGGTGGGACGAACCCTCCCCGAGCCGCAGTACGGAGATCCCCCTAGGGGTCTCCACCCTCCGGTGGACAAGTTCCCGGGGTTCACGTCCACCCTCGGGCCCACACAGCGTCCACCCTCCCCCAAGGGGAGGCTCAAGTGGGAAGGTGGTCCCGGCAGATAGATGCAGGGGGAAGGAATTCCGTGGGCGAGGGGGACACCGAGATACCGGTCGTGCGGGCGAACCCGCCCCGGGCGACCCGCGCCGAGACCCGGCGGCGCCGCGCCGTCGTCGCGGCGCTCATGCTGGCGATGGGTCTGGCCGCGCTCGACTCCACCATCGTGTCGACCGCCGTTCCGCAGATCGTCGGCGACCTCGGCGGATTCTCCGTCTTCTCCTGGCTGTTCTCGGGCTACCTGCTGGCCGTCACGGTCACGCTCCCCGTCTACGGCAAGCTCTCCGACACCTTCGGCCGCAAACCGGTCCTGGTGGCCGGCGCCGCCGTCTTCCTCCTCGGCTCACTGCTCTGCGCCACCGCCTGGAACATGGCCGCGCTCATCGCCTTCCGCGTCGTACAGGGGCTGGGCGGCGGCGCCCTCCAGGGCACCGTGCAGACACTCGCCGCCGACCTGTACCCGCTGGAGGAGCGCCCGAAGATCCAGGCCAAGCTGTCCACCGTGTGGGCGACCTCGGCGATCGCGGGTCCCGCCCTGGGCGGAGTCCTCGCGGCGTACGCCGACTGGCGGTGGATCTTCCTCATCAACCTGCCGGTCGGCGCCCTCGCCCTGTGGCTGATCGCCCGCCATCTGCACGAACCGCAGCGGGCCCCGCTCACCCGGCGGCCACGGATCGACTGGGCGGGCGCCCTCGCCGTGTTCGCCTGCGGCGGCGTCCTGCTGACCGCCCTGGTGCAGGGCGGCGTCGCCTGGGACTGGCTCTCGGCACCCTCGATCGCCCTGTTCGGAACGGGACTTGTCCTCGTCGCGGTCGTCGTGGCCGTCGAGCGGCGGGCCGCCGAGCCCATCATCCCGGGCTGGGTGTGGCGCCGCCGGACGATCGCCGCGGTCAATCTGGCGCTCGGCGCGCTGGGCCTGCTCATGGTCGCGCCGACCGTCTTCCTGCCCACCTACGCGCAGGCGGTCCTCGGCCTCGCCCCGGTCGCCGCCGGATTCGTGCTCTCCGTATGGACGTTGAGCTGGCCGGTGTCCGCGGCGCTCAGCCAGCACGTCTACCGCCGCATCGGCTTCCGCAACACCGCCATGCTCGGCATCGGCACGGCGAGCCTGCTCCTGCTCGCCTTCCCCTTCCTGCCCTATCCGGGCGAGCCGTGGCAGCCCGCCCTGCTGATGCTGCTGCTGGGCGGCGCGCTCGGGCTCTTCCAGCTCCCCCTGATCATCGGCGTCCAGTCGTCCGTCGGGTGGGCCGAACGCGGCACGGCCACCGCCTCCGTCCTCTTCTGCCGGCAGACCGGACAGACCATGGGCGCCGCCCTGTTCGGCGCCGTCGCCAACGGGGTACTGGCCGCGCGGCTCGGCGGCGCCGGGGATCTCGACGCGGTGACCCGCGCCCTGGACGCGGGCGCACCGGCCGGGCATCTGCGCCACGCGGTCGCGGACGCGGTCCACGCGGTCTATCTGGGGGCCGCGGGCGCCGCTGCCCTCGCCTTCCTGGTCCTGCTGTTCGTCGCACCGCGCCGCTTCCCGGTGCTCAAGGACCCCACGGACTGACACCGGCTCACGAGCCGGCAGCACGCCCGCTTCCGCCCGTACCCCGACACCTTGCGCGTCCTCGGTGCGTTCCTGCTGACCGACCGCGGTACGAAGACCACCCATCGGTCACCCCGGCCACTCCCTTCCCCCACGCGAACTCCAGAGGAACTCCACAGGTAAACGCGGGTAACACCCCAGGTCGCGAGGTAAGCGCGTACCGACCGCCCAGTTCGGTGAAACGCTCGCGCGCTCCCGCTACCTACGAGTAGCGTGCGCTGCTCACCCCCCGCTCCCTGCGGTCCCGCACCGGACCCGAGCCACGCAAGGAGAACCGGGATGCCAGACGCGTTCTCGTCCCCCGAGCACCCAAGGCCACGTCAGCAGCGCCGGCACCAGCCGCAGTACCCGCCGCAGCAGGCCGCGCAGTACCCGCCACCGCAGTACTCGCAGTACCCGCCGCAGCAGGCCCCGCGGAACCCTCCGTACCCGCCGTACACCCAGCAGCCCCAGCAACCCGGATATCCGCCGCCCGGCCCCGCCCCCTCCCGGCTGACCTACCCCTGGCAACCCCAGCCCCGGCCGCCCGAGCCCGCGCCACCGCGCATGCCGCGTCACCAACCGCTCGGCCGGCACAGCGACATCAGGCTCCTGCGCGGCGCCTACCGCTGGCAGCGGCGCGTCGCGACCCTCACCGCGCTCGGCTACTTCACCCTCTTCCTCCTCCTGTCGGCCTTCGCGCCGGCGCTGATGACGAGCACGGTGTCCGGCGGACTGTCGACCGGCCTGCTGCTCGGCCTGCTCCAGGTCCCCGTCACCTGCCTGGCCATCGGGCTGTACGAGCACACCGCGCGCAGGCGCGTCGACCCGATCGCGGACCGGATCCGCAAACAGTCCGAGCTGGACGCGAAGCGGGAGGCGGCACGATGACGGGATTCAGCACGTCCGCGCAGACCATGTCACTCGTGGCGTTCACGGCCGTCGCCACGATCACCCTGCTGCTGTGCGTGATGACCGGCCCGGACCGTGACGACCTCGACGAGTTCTACACCGGCTACGGATCGCTCTCCCCGATGCGCAACGGCCTCGCCATCGCCGGGGACTACATCTCCGCGGCGACCGTGCTCGGCACCGGCGGCGTCATCGCGCTGGCCGGTTACGACGGCGTCGTCCTCGCCCTCAGCACGGCCCTGTCCCTGATGCTGCTGATGTTCCTGCTGGCCGAACCGCTGCGCAACGCGGGCCGGTTCACCATGGGCGACGCGCTCGCGCGCCGGACGCCGGGCCGCGCCGTCCGCAACACGGCCTGCGCGGTGACCATCGTGGCGCTGCTGCCGCTGATGCTGGTCCAACTGGCGGGCGCGGGCGACCTGCTGGCCTTCATCCTCGGCTTCTCCAACGACTCCCTCAAGACCGGCTGCGTCATCGGCCTCGGCGCGCTGATGATCAGCTACGCGGCGATCGGCGGTATGAAGGGCACCGCCCTCATCCAGATCCTGAAGATCGTGATGCTGCTCGGCTCGGGCGCGGTGGTCGCCGTGCTCGTCCTGCAGCGCTTCGACTGGAACCCCGGCGCGCTCCTCGACGCCGCCGCCGGGAACAGCGGCGTGGGGCCCGCCTTCCTGCAGTCGGGACTCCAGTTCACCGGCGGCTCCAGCCCCCGCCTGGACATGATCACCTCAGAGATGACGGTCGTCCTCGGCGGCGCCTGCCTTCCCCACATCACCATGCGCATGTACACGGCGGACAGCGCTCGCCAGGTGCGCCGGTCCCTGTCCTGGGCGGTGCCGTGCGTGGCGCTGTTCGTGCTGATCATCAGCGTCATCGGGTTCGGCGCCACGGCCATGATCGGCCGTGACGTGATCGCCGCGGCCGATCCACAGGGCAACACGGCCTATCTGCTGGGCTCCAAGGCCGCCTTCGGCACGTCCGTCTCCACGGCCGAGACCCTCCTGTTCACCACCGTGACGACAGCCATCTTCCTGACCCTGCTCGCCTCCGTCGCCGGGATGATCCTGGCCTGCGCCAACTCCCTCGCCCACGACGTGTTCGCGCACAGCCGGCTCTTCCGGGGCCGCCGCCACGACGACCGCATGTCACCGCGCCGCGAGATGCTCCTCGCCCGCATCTCGGCGCTGGCCGTGGGGGCGCCGGCCATCCTGCTCGCCACCCTCGCCCAGCACCGCAGCCTGCAGCCCCTGGTCACCCTGTCCTTCTGCATCGGCGCCTCCGCGATAGCGCCCGCGCTGGTCTACAGCCTCTTCTGGCGCCGCTACACCCGCACCGGCCTCCTCGCCACCCTCATCGGCGGCACCCTCACGGTCCTCCTCCTGATGCCCGGCACCAACCTCGTCTCCGGCTCCCCCGCCGCCGCGTTCCCGGACGCCGACTTCAACTGGTTCCCCTTCACCACGACCGGCATCGTGTCGATCCCGCTGGGGTTCGCCTACGGGTGGCTCGGAACGGTGGTCTCGGGCCGCCGCAAGGCGGAGGAACAGCGCAGGCAGTACGAGGCGGTGGAGGGATGGATCCTGGCGGGGGCGATACGGCGAGGACGCTGACGGGCGGAGACCCGCTCCCTACTCCGCGGGGGCCCTACCCGTGAGCGACGTGAGACTGCTGCGTACGTGGTCCATGTGGGCCCGTACGTCGTCCCACCGCTCCCCGTGCTCCCGCAGCACCCGCTCGGTCTCCCGGGCGATCCGCTCCTCCTGGACCCGGGCCTCGGCGAGCAGCTCGGCGGCCCGCGCCGCCGCGTCCTCCTGCCCGTGGCGGTCCGACTCCGCGGCCTCGGCGAGGGCCCGCTCGGCCTCGGCGGCCGACTCCTCGGCGCGCGCCACGCGTTCGGCGTGGAGCGCGTCGAACGCGGCCTCGCGCTCGGCGGCGGCCCGCTCGACCTCCGCCCAGCGCGCCGTGTGCTCCTTGTCCTGACCGGTGAGCAGCGCCTCCGTGCGCCCGCGCACCTCGCGCAGCGCGGCCAGCACCTCTCCCCGGTTCTCCTTGACGTCCCGCCGCGCGGAGATCCGTACCTCGTCGGCCTCGCCGCGCGCGGCGAGCAGCCGCTGCCGGGCCAGCTCCTCGGCCTCCGCGCGCACCTCGTCGGCGTACGCCCGCGCGGCCTCCCGCACCTCGCGCCCCGCGGCCTCGGCCTCCTCCACGGCCGCCCGGGCCTCCCGCCGCGCCTCGTCCCGCAGGGCCTCGGCCTCCTCCTCACCGAGCTGGAAGATCCGCCGCGCCCGCTCGCCGAGTTCCTCGTACGTCTGCGGCGCGAGCCGTGTCACGGCCTCCCGCAACCGCTCCGACTCCGCCTCCATGTCCTTCGCCAGCACGGTGAGCCGGGCGGCCCGCTCCCACGCGGCGTCGCGGTCCCGGGAGAGCGCCGCGGCGTACGCGTCGACCTGCTCGGGACGGTAGCCGCGCCCCCGTACGGCCACGAAGCCGTACGGCGACACCGGTGTGCTGCTCATCCTTGGACCCCTCTCCGCCCGACACACACGAAAAGACGATTTCGCGCACATCTTGATGGATCACACGGAAGTGTTCATAACGCGACACTCCGCCCAGCCGTTCGGCCAGAGATGAATCCCAGGCGAGTCATTTGAGGTCAGAGGCCCGAAGTGCGATGCCGACACGACACCCGGAGAAACACGGTCCGACCCTTCGTACGGTCCCGCCCGACGACACCTTCGACGGTGTACGGGCCGCACGCGCCGCACACACGGACGAGGCAGCCCGACCCGCACACGGATGAGGCGCCCGACCCGTCACGCGGGTCGAGCGCCTCATCCGTCCTGCCGTCGTCCTGGTCGTCCCGCCGCTCTCCTACCGGACCGCGGCCGGGACAGTTCCTAGAGCAGCCCGTCCCACATCTCCTCCAGCAGGACCGACCACCAGCTCTCCGGGGAACCGAGCGCCGCCGGGTCGAGCGAGGCGAGCTGCGCCTGGAAGTCGACGGTCCAGCGGCCCGCCTGCTCCTGGTTGAGGCCGAACCGCAGCCGCCACATCCGGCCGAGCAGCGCCAGACAGCGCGCGAACTCGGGCAGCCCGGTGTTCACGAACTGCGGCGGCACCGGCGCACCCCCGGGACCGGCCTCCACCGGCACGGCGACGATGTTCGCCGTCCCGTACTGGACACAGATCGCCTTGCCGAAGTCGCTGCCCATGACGAGGTAGGAGCCCGCGTCCGGGGCGGCCGCCACGCCACGCTCCTGCGCCAGCTCGGCGAGCGTCGGCACCGGACGGCCCGGCTGGGCCTGCGCCCAGAAGAACGGCCCCATGTCGACCGGCAGCCCGGCCACGACCAGGGTGTGCGCCACGATGTTGGGCACCCCCTGCCGCGACACGGCCGCCTGGTCGAACCGGAACAGCCCCGGCCCGAACGCCGCCGCCAGCTCCTGCCCGATCACCTCCGGCGGGATCGGCGGCGCGGGCTGCACCGGCGGAATCGGCGCCCGTACCGGCGCCGGACGCGCCGGCCCGTCCGCCACCTGGTGCAACTCGCCCTGGTGCGCGAGGAGCTGATGCATCCCCTGCTGCCGGCTCGCGTGGTCCGTGCCGTACGGCGCGATGCTCGTGATCCGCGCCTGCGGGAAGGTCTCCCTGATCATCCGCGCGCAGTACGCGCCCGGCAGCTCACAGGACTCCAACTCCGTGTGCAGCTCCAGCACCTGCTGCGGCGGCACGTTCATCGCGCGCAGCTCGTGCAGGATCTGCCACTCCGGATGCGGCGTGCCCGGCGCGGACCGCCGGATCAGCTGCTGCTCCGACCCGTCGTGCGCCCGGTAGCGCAACACGGCCTGGTAGCCGGGCCCGACGGTCGGCTGCCCGCCCTGCGGATAGCCGTACGCCGGCGGCTGCTGCCCCGGCATCGGCTGGCCCGGCATCGGCTGGCCCGGCATCGGCTGAGCCACGCCCGGCGGCATACCGGGAGCCTGCGGAGGCTGCGGCGCACCCGGACCCCCGACGGAAGGCCCCGCCAGCATCGTCGCGGCATGGTGCACCCCACCGGGAGGCGTGCCCCCGGGAGGCTGCGGCGCACCGGGCGCGCCAGGGGCACCCGGAGGCTGCGGCGCACCGGGACCGCCCACCGACGGCCCCGCCAGCATCGTCGCGGCGTGGTGCATCTCACCCGGAGGCGTGCCGCCCGGCGGGGTCGGGCCGGCGGGAGCACCCTGCTGCCACGGCGCGCCAGGGGCACCCGGAGGCTGCGGCGCGCCGGGACCGCCCACCGACGGCCCCGCGAGCATGGTCGCGGCGTGATGGACTCCACCGCCCGGCGGCGTGGCGCCGGGAGGCTGGGGAGCGTCCGGGACACCGGGCGCACCCGGGGCCCCGTCGGGCCCGTCCGGCCCGAGCTGCGACACCAGCTGCGTCGGCACATAGCCGCCCGCGGGCGCACCCGGAGCACCCGGCCCGGACGGCGGAGGCGTGCTGCCCGGCCGCGCACCCGGCACCCCGGGGGCGCTCGGCGGATGCGGAGCACTCGCCCCACCCCCGCGGGCCCCGCGGGGCGGCGCCTGCGCCTTGCTGGTCGCGGCGTCGGCGATGTCACCGGCGTTGGGCGGCAGCGGGCGCGAAGGCGCGGGGGGCGGCGGCGTGCCGGGCCCCTGGGGGAAGCCGTACCCGGGCGCTCCCGGAGGAGGCGTCCACTGCGGGCCGCCGGGAACGGACGCACCGGGCGGAGGCGTCCCCGGACCCGCGCCCGGACCCTGCGGATAGCCGTACGAAGGCGCACCGGGCGGCGGTGTGCCCTGGTGGGTGCCCGGCCCCTGCGCGGGCGGCGGACCACCGGGCAGGCCATGTCCCTGCGAAGCACCGGACGGCGCGGGGGAGTTCGGGTCGCCGGCCACGGCGGACAGCGTCGTACGCGGTAGTTGGCTGCCCCCGGAGATCAGGGCGGTCTTGGCGTCCGGAGCCGCGGCGGGCGGCGGGGTGTCGGAGTCGCCGACATCCGTCAGCTGCGGCGCGAACACCGTCGCCGGCAGCGGTACGGAACGGTCGTCCCCGGCATCGCCGTTCGTGTCCGTCCCCGCCCACGGGGTCGCGTCCGCGGGTACGTCGGGCCGCGCGTCCCGCGGAACCGGGACCACGTCGTCGTCGGTCGCGGCGGCCGGCCACGGCGTGGCCCCACCGGGAGCCGACGCCACACCCGGCGCGGGCGTGGCCGGGACGGGAGCGGACGGCACCGCGTGCGCCCCCGAGTCACCCGGCGCACCCGGAAGCGAACTCCCGCTCCCGGAAGCTCCGTTCGAAGCGGCGGCCGGACGGGATCCCTGCCCGTCGGAGGCGGACGATCCCGAGCCCGTGCGCCGGTCCGGAATCCCCATCCGGTCCGCGGCCTCCTGCAACCACTCCGGAGGACTCAGCAGGAACGACGTCTGATTCAGGTCGACCCGGGCCGCGGGCGCCGGCGCCGGTTCCGGGGGCCCGTCCGGCACCCCGTACTCCTCCTCGTACCGGCGGATGACCTCACCCACCGGCAGGGCGGGCCACAGCGTGGCCTCCCCGCTGTCCCGCGCGATGACGAGCCGCTGCCCGCCCCCGTCGGAACGCGGCCCCTCGGCACGGTCCTCCGCCCACACGACGAACCCGAGTTCGAACTCGCGCACCCGCACCTCACGGTGCTGATACCCGGGCACATCCCCGTTGATCCACTCTTCCGCGCGCTCCTGCGCCTGCGCGAAGGTCACCATCGCAACCTCACTCCCCCACCGAAGACGCCGAAGACACCGAAGAGACGGGCACGGCGTACGCGAAACCGCCGTCCACCATCAGATTCGCCACCGTCTCCAGCTCCGGCGGATTGCCGGCCAGCCGGGACAGGAACTGGTCGAAGTCGTCACCGCACGGCAGCAGCAGCCGCTGCACCCGCTCGGCCGGCGGCCAGGCGTCCTGGTCACGGGCGTCGTCGAACGCGCAGAACCAGACCGAACCGATCGCGTCGCCCTTCACCTTCACGGCCAGCAGACCGCCCTGCACGAACCCGACACCCAGGTAATCCTTGGTCAGGTGGTCGCGCAGACACTTGTTGACGTACACGAGGTCATTGACGGCGGCCTCGTCGCGCACGGTGAAGAACGGCTGGTCCACCAGCAGCCCCAACTCGGCGTCGAGCGCCGCGCCGACCGGCGCGCACCCGCCCGCCGCCTTCAGGAACGACCGATAGGCACCCGGCAGCCGGTAGCCGAGATCCTCCTCGACCCCCAGCACCTGCTGCTCCGTCACCGCGACCGACGACCTCGGCAGCCCGAAGTGCGCGGGCCGCGTCTCCTGCAGCGGCCGCGTCCCCCGCTTCGCGTGGTCGACAGCCGTGGTCGCGACACCACCGTGATGCCGCAGCAACGCCTTCACCTCGACGGGCACCAACTCCAGCCGCCGGGCACCCGCCACGTGATGCCACGTCCAGCCGTGCGGCGTCGCCACCGGCGGAATCGTGTCCCACAGCTCATGCCCGGACGCGGCGAGAGCGGCGTTCGCGGAGACGTAGTCCGTCAACCGCAACTCGTCGACGCCGAAACCCTCCGGGGGCTCGGCGATCTCCGCAGCGCCGCGCGCGTAGAGCGAGAAGTCGGGATAGCCGCGCTCGTCGATCCGCACACCTCTGGGGTGGCGGGCGGCCCGGACCGGATCCGGGAAGTGCACGACTTGCCCGGCGTAGGCCGCGTTCGGCGGCGCGGCTTGTTGCCCGAGCCGACCTGTCGTCATGGCGGTTGCCCCCTGCGGCGTTCTCAGTAGCTGGATGGATCGCGGATGTCGACAGCCTATTCGGTTGTACGACACCGGTCACCGGGCCTCCGGTTCCGTGACCTGCCGTCACCCCGCCGTGACCGTAAGACGAAGACCTGGCGTGTCGCGGCGCCCCAGCTTCCGCTCCCGCCACGGCATTTGGCAGTCTGTCTCCGCACCGGGGGATGCATGGGAGGGAAAGACGATCATGAACGCGACGCATACGGGCACGTCCGGGGACCCCCGGGTCGGCTGGAGCAGCACCGAGGCGGCCCACGCCCCCATCCTGCTGCACCGCCGCGACGGCATACTCCCCACCGTCGCCGCCGCCCTCTCCGTCCGCGGCGCCACCCTCACCGGCACCGCCGCCCGCGGCGACCAGCCCCCCGCTCTTCACCCGCTGGTCCAGGACTTCCTCGACACCCTCACGAACGCACAACGCGACCGCTTCACCGGCCGCTGCGCCGAGGCCATCCTGATCTCCCGGCACATCGCCACCATCGACGCCGAACGCAGCAGGCGCGCGGCCCGCAAACCGATGACCAACGGCGAGGCCCGCAAGGCCCTCAAACAGGCCAAGCTCACCGCCCGCCGCATCCGCGAGGACGGCGACCCGCTGCACGGCAGCTTCGCCCCGCCCTGCCGCTCCTGCACGGCACTCAGCGACCACTTCGGCGTACGCATCGTCGACCCCGCGGCATCGGACGCCTGAACTCCCCCATCCCCGCACACGTACCTCTGACGGCGTCCCGCGACGCCGATGTCCCATCCCTCGACGAACGAAGGGCAGATGCACTCCGACCGCTCCGCCACCAAGCTCCCCTCTCTTCCCGGGCAGGGGGCACCCACGTCACGCTTCTCCGAACCCGTGGACGCCGCACTGCGCACCGCCGGCTGGCAGCCCGGACGCTGGGACATAAAGCAGGCCGAGTACTGGGCCGACGCGCTGCGCGGACACGCGTCGCCGGCCGGACACCGGCACGCCGTGTTCCCCGCGGCGGTCGAGGCATGGGCGGAGTTCGGAGGTCTGCGCGTCGGCGCCACGGGGCCCGGGCGCCAGCTCGCCCCCGCCCTGCTCCATCTCGACCCCCTGCACGGGCTGCACATGGCCCGCACCCTCGGCGACCTCGGGCGCGCCCTCGACACGGAGGTCTGCCCCCTCGGCGAGGAGTCCGACTCCCACGCCCTGCTCGCCATCGACGCCGAGGGCCGGGTCTACACCCTGGACCACACCGGCGACTGGTTCCTGGGCCCCCACATCGACGCCGCCATCACCACCCTCCTCACCGGCACAGCCCCCACCCGCCTCACCTCAACCTGACGCCCCAGCCCTTTCTTCGCCCCCTCCGCCCCTACCCGTCCCACCCCTGGGGCTCCGCCCCAGACCCCGCTCCTCAAACGCCGGAGGGGCTGAAATCTGCCCCCGGAGCCAAAAGGGATTTCCCCGCGGCCGGGGTGGGAAAGCGGAATCGCACCCGCACCCGTCCACGACGGGAGGGGCCGTGCCGGTACATCCCGATTGTCCGTCGCTTACGTCCGGATCGAGCAGCAGTTCGCACAGATAGCCCACGTCTGATCCAGCTGCGACGGACCGGGATGTACCGGCACGGCCCCGACCCACCCACCGAACCCGCACCCGCACCCACCGCGGCAGCGGCAGCGGCAGCGGCACCCAGGAGAGCCCCAGAGGGCTACGCCGGTATCACCGCCGACACCCGAAACCCACCCGCATCCGTGGGCCCCGACACGAACACGCCCCCCAGCGCGGCCACCCGCTCCTTCATCCCCAGCAACCCGTTCCCCCCACTGGGCAACCGCACGGACGACCCCACCCCCACCTCCGGCGGACACTCGTTCTCCACCTGCATCGCGATCTCGGACACCCGATGCGCCACCCGGACGTACGTCTTCGCCCCCGCCGCGTGCTTGTGGACGTTCGTCAACGCCTCCTGCACCACCCGATAGGCGGTCTGCTCGACCTCCTGGGCGTACGCACGCATGTCCCCCTCGACCGACAGATCCACGACCATCCCCGCCGCGGCCGACTGCCCGATCAGCTCATCGATCTCCGCCAGAGACGGCCCCTCACCGGCCCCGAAATCGTCCGCGGCCCGCGACGCCGCCGCGGCCGCCGCAGCAGCCGCGGCCGCCGCCCCCACCGCCGCCAGAGGCACCGACGGCACCCGCGCACCCAGCCCGTCCCCCGTACGCAGCACCCCCAGCATCTCCCGCAGCTCCGTGAGCGCCTGGCGTCCCATGTCCCCCACCAGCGCGGCGTTCTTCACGGCCTTCTCGGGATCCTTCCGGGCTATCGCCTGCAGAGCCGCCGCGTGCACGACCATCAGGGAGACCCGATGCGCGACGACGTCGTGCATCTCGCGCGCGATCCGCGTGCGCTCCTCGTTCCGCGCCCACTCCGCCCGCTCCTCCGCCCGCTCCGCGAGCAGCTGCAACTCCCGCTCCAGCGAGTCCGCCCGCTCCCGCAGGCTCTCCATCAACCGCCGCCGGGCCCCCATGTACAACCCGAGCAGCACCGGCGGCGCGGTCATCCCGATCGCCGTCGTGATCGAGGCGAACGGGACCAGCCAGTCCCCCATCGGCACATCCCCGCGCACCACACTCTGGTGCGCCCGGACGAACGTGACGATCAGCATGCCGGCGAAGGACATCCCCGCCAGCGCCGCGATGATGCGCCGCGGCAGCTCGGACGCGGCGAGCGTGTACAGCCCGACGAGTCCCATCAGGTAGCCCATCTGGGCGGGCGCGATCGCGATGGACACCAGGACGACCGCGATCGGCCACTTCCTCCGCACCAGCAGCACGGACCCGGCGATCATCCCGAACCCGACGCCCACCGGAACGGGCAGTCCCGCGTCGTGCGCGAACCGGACCCCTTCGGCGCCGCACTCGACCGCGGACGCCAGAGCGAGCCCCGCGTCCAGCACCGCACTTCGCCATCCGACCCACCACCACGGCCCGGTCCTGGCCGCCGTGTGCTCTTCCCCCGTCGTGGTCATGACTCCAGCCTACGGTCGCCCCCCGGCCCATTTCCGGTGAGTTTCTGCTACTGGCCTACACCACACCCCACCCTCGAACAGAAGCGAAACCAACCGATATCCCTCGAACTGCTGAATCGATCACCGTTCGACCCCGGAAGCCCGCATTCCGGCCGGACGGTATGCCTATGGCACATTCACCGAGCTTGCGCGAACAGGCGATCACGCTCCGCCGGGCGGGACTCAGCCGCCGCCAGATCCGCGACCGCCTCCACATCTACAACAACGACATCCTCAACCGCCTCCTCCAGGGCGAGCCACCCCCGGACTGGACCAGGCGCCCGCGCGCGAAGGACGCCCTCCGCGACAGGGCCCGCGAGCTACGCGTCCAGGGGTGGACGTACGACCGGATCCAGGTCGAACTGGGCTGCTCGAAGAGCTCGATCTCCCTGTGGGTACGGGACCTGCCCAGGCCGGAGCGACGAGACCCTACGGAGCAGGCGAAGCTGGCATCCAGGAAGCGTTGGGAACACGAGCTGGCGGTACGGGACGATGCACGCAGGCGAACCAAGGACGCTGCCACCCGCGAGATCGGGGCGATGACCGACCGAGACTTGTTCGTCGCCGGAGTGGCCCTGTACTGGGCGGAAGGCACGAAAGACAAGACCTACGACCGTCGAGAGACAGCCACCTTCGTCAACAGTGATCCGGGCGTCATCCAGGTCTACTTGGCATGGCTGGCCTTGCTGGGCATCGAATCCGAGCGCCTGAAGTACCGAGTCATGATCCATGTGACTGCCGACGTGGAGGCCGCCCAGCGCTATTGGGCGGACCTGGTCGGCGTCGACGCCTCCACGTTCCAGAAGACGACCATCAAGAAACACAACCCCAAAACCGTCCGGAAGAACGTGGGCGAAAACTACCGAGGCTGCCTCGTCATCCGCGTATCGAAGGGAGCCGAGCTGTACCGCCGCATCGAAGGATGGTGGTCCGGCATGGTGGACTGCGCCAGGACGGATCATGCGCCGTCCCTCCTCCGGTAAGGTTTGGAGCAGCAATCCGCCGTGGGGTAGCGGCATCCCGCAGGCCTTTGGAGCCTTGAGACGCTGGTTCGAATCCAGCCGGCGGAGCTGCGCAGCTCGGGCCCTGACAGCACTGTCAGGGCCCACTCTCATGTCCCCCCTGATTCGCCCCGGTATCCTGCGGATGTCCACACCCCAGCATCCGAAGCCGAAGGGCATACCCCGTGAGCGCCAATCGCCCGGCAGCCGTCGTCGTTCTCGCAGCGGGTGAGGGCACCCGTATGAAATCGGCCACACCCAAGGTCCTGCACGACATCTGCGGACGCTCCCTCGTCGGTCATGTACTCGCCGCCGCACGCGAGTTGGACCCCGAGAACCTGGTCGTCGTCGTGGGGCACGCCCGCGAAAAGGTCGTCGCGCACCTCGCGGAGATCGACCCGGGCGTCCGGACCGCGGTGCAGGCCGAGCAGAACGGCACCGGGCACGCCGTACGGATGGGCCTCGAGGAGCTCGGTGAGGGCGTGGACGGCACGGTCGTCGTGGTCTGCGGCGACACCCCCCTGCTCAGCGGCGCGACCCTGCGCGCGCTCGCCTCGACCCACGCCGCCGACGGCAACGCCGTCACCGTGCTGACCGCCGAGGTCCCCGACGCGACCGGCTACGGCCGCATCGTGCGGGACGGCGCCAGCGGCGCGGTCACCGCGATCGTCGAGCACAAGGACGCGAGCGACTCGCAGCGCGCGATCCGTGAGATCAACTCGGGTGTCTTCGCCTTCGACGGGCAGCTGCTGGCGGACGCGCTCGGCAAGGTCCGCACGGACAACAGCCAGGGCGAGGAGTACCTGACGGACGTTCTCGGCATCCTGCGCGAGGCCGGGCACCGCGTCGGTGCGGCCGTCGCCGCCGACCACCGCGAGATCGCCGGCATCAACAACCGCGTGCAGCTCGCCGAGGCGCGCCGCATCCTGAACGACCGGCTGCTCACCGGGGCCATGCTGGCCGGCGTCAGCGTCATCGACCCGGCGACGACCTGGGTCGACGTGACGGTCACCTTCGAGCAGGACGCGATCGTGCACCCCGGGACGCAGCTCCAGGGCGCCACGCATGTCGCCGAGGGCGCCGAGGTGGGGCCCAACTGCCGTCTGAAGGACACCCGGGTGGGCGCCGGTGCCCGGATCGACAACACCGTGGCCGACCGCGCCGAGGTGGGTCCGCAGGCGACCGTGGGTCCGTTCGCGTATCTCCGTCCGGGGACGCGGATCGGCCTGAAGGCCAAGGTCGGTACGTACGTCGAGACGAAGAACGCGACGATCGGCGAGGGCACGAAGATCCCGCACCTGTCGTACGTGGGTGACGCGACGATCGGCGAGTACTCGAACATCGGTGCCGCCAGTGTCTTCGTGAACTACGACGGGCAGGACAAGCACCACACGACGATCGGCTCGCACTGCCGTACGGGTTCGGACAACATGTTTGTGGCTCCTGTCACGGTCGGGGACGGCGCGTACACCGCGGCGGGCTCGGTCATCACCAAGGACGTGCCGCCCGGCTCGCTGGCCGTGGCCCGTGGCCAGCAAAGGAATATCGAGGGCTGGGTGGCTCGCAAGCGTCCGGGAAGCGCGGCGGCGAAGGCCGCGGAGACGGCTTCCCGGGGGACGGAAAGCGAAGGCTGACCGGAAAGCGGTGCCTCTGGGACGGCGTACCGTGATAAGTGCACACCCGCACCCCAGCTGAGACGCTCTCTCGCAACCCAGCTGAGAAGACCTCTCATGCCCACTGAGAAGACCTCTGAGGAGACAGTGCTGTGACCGGGATCAAGACGACCGGCGAGAAGAAGATGATGTTCTTCTCCGGCCGCGCCCACCCCGAGCTTGCCCAGGAGGTCGCCCACAAGCTGGGTGTCGGGGTCGTCCCGACGAAGGCCTTCGACTTCGCGAACGGCGAGATCTACATCCGCTACCAGGAGTCCGCCCGCGGCGCCGACTGCTTTCTGATGCAGAGCCACACGGCTCCCATCAACAAGTGGATCATGGAGCAGCTGATCATGATCGACGCTCTGAAGCGGGCCTCCGCTCGGAGCATCACGGTGATCGTGCCCTTCTACGGTTACGCCCGTCAGGACAAGAAGCACCGTGGACGTGAACCGATCTCGGCGCGTCTGATCGCGGACCTGATGGAGACGGCCGGTGCGGACCGCATCCTCACGGTCGATCTGCACACGGACCAGATCCAGGGCTTCTTCGACGGACCGGTGGACCACCTGTTCGCGCTGCCGATCCTCGCCGACTACGTGGGCGCCAAGGTCGACAAGTCCAAGCTCACGGTCGTCTCCCCGGACGCCGGCCGGGTGCGCGTGGCCGACCGCTGGTGCGACCGTCTCGACGCTCCGCTGGCGATCGTGCACAAGCGCCGCGACAAGGACGTCGCGAACCAGGTCACCGTGCACGAGGTGGTCGGTGACGTGAAGGGCCGCGTCTGTGTGCTCGTCGACGACATGATCGACACCGGTGGCACCATCTGCGCCGCCGCCGACGCGCTGTTCGCGCACGGCGCGGAGGACGTCATCGTGACGGCCACGCACGGTGTGCTCTCCGGTCCGGCGGCCGACCGTCTGAAGAACTCCAAGGTCAGCGAGTTCATCTTCACGGACACCCTGCCGACGCCGGGCGAGCTGGAGCTCGACAAGATCACGGTGCTGTCGATCGCGCCGACCATCGCGAACGCGGTGCGTGAGGTCTTCGAGGACGGCTCGGTGACGAGCCTGTTCGAGGAGCAGTAGAGATCCTTTTGGGTGTGGCCTCCCTGCCGAGTAGACTGCCAAAGTTGCTCGGCGAGGGAGGCCGCACTTTTTTGTGCGGCTGTCCGTTATCGACGCGCTCTTCGTAGCAGGCCGATGGTTTGGCCGGGTGACCTCTTTCCCCAGATCTACGAGGAGTGGATATGTCCGAGATCAAGCTCGCCGCCGAGACCCGCACCGAGTTCGGCAAGGGCGCCGCCCGCCGCATCCGCCGCGAGAGCAAGGTCCCCGCGGTCGTCTACGGCCACGGCACGGACCCGGTTCACATCACGCTGCCGGGCCACGAGCTGCTTCTCGCCCTGCGTACGCCGAACGTCCTGCTCTCGCTGGACATCAACGGCAAGTCCGAGCTCGCGATCCCGAAGGCCGTCCAGCGTGACGCCATCAGGGGCCACCTCGAGCACGTCGACCTGATCCTCGTGACGCGCGGCGAGAAGGTCACCGTCGAGGTCTTCGTGCAGACCGAGGGCGAGCTGGCCCCGGGCAGCTTCCTCGTCGAGAACGTGCTGAACACCCTGACGGTCGAGGCCGAGGCCACCCACATCCCGGAGTCGGTCACCGTGTCCATCGCGGGCCTGGAGGCCGGCGCCTCCATCCACGCCAAGGACATCAAGCTCCCCAAGGGCACCACGCTGGCGATCGACGAGGACGCGGTCGTCATCCAGGTCCTGTCGGCGCAGGCCGAGGAGCCGGCCGCCGAGGGCGAGGGCGACGCGGCCGCCGAGGCCTGATTCCCCGGAATCTCTTCATCTGTGTCAGCCGCCGCTCCTGTCAGGGGCGGCGGCTGCCGCGTATCAAGGACACATGGGAGACACGGACGTGACGACCGACGCCAATGCGCCCTGGCTGATCGTGGGCCTCGGCAACCCGGGCCCGGAGTACGCCATGAACCGGCACAACGTGGGCTTCATGGTGGCCGATCTGCTGGCGGAGCGGGTCGGCGGGAAGTTCAAGCGGGCGGGCAAGGCGCAGGCTCAGGTGATCGAGGGGCGAATCGGGCCGCCCGGTCCGGGGAACCGTCGGGTGATCCTGGCCAAGCCGATGTCGTACATGAACCTGTCGGGTGGTCCGGTGACGGCGCTGCGGGACTTCTACAAGGTGCCGACGGCGAACATCGTGGCCGTCCATGACGAGCTGGACATCGACTACGGCGTGCTGCGGCTGAAGCTGGGCGGCGGCGACAACGGCCACAACGGGCTGAAGTCCATGACGAAGGCGATGGGCGCGGAGTACCACCGGGTGCGGTTCGGTATCGGGCGCCCTCCGGGCCGTATGCAGGTCGCGGATTTCGTGCTGAAGGACTTCGCTTCGGCCGAGCGCAAGGAGCTGGACTACTTCGTGGACCGGGCGGCGGACGCGGTGGAGTGTCTGGTGATCGAGGGTCTGGAGCGGGCCCAGGGCACGTACAACTCCTGAGGGGCGATGTACGCGCACAACTGCCGACTTGTCCCCCGTCGGGGTTGACCGAGCGCGCGGCCATGGCCAATGATCCCCGCCATGCGTGCCGTCACCTCCACTCAGAGCGCGTACGCGGCGCTGCGGTTCGGGCAGCTCGCGGCGATGGGTGTGGTGACCGGGCTCATCCTGATCGCGGGCGTCTGGGCCTCCTGGGGCACCGCGCAGCACGTGATGCTGGGCAAGGGCCGGGAGCACGGGACGATCGTGGTGACGGCGTGCTCGGACGGGGCGTGCACGGGGCCGTACACGCCCGCTTCGCACGGTGCGCGGGCGCGGGCCCGGGTCGTCATCGAGCAGTCGGTGGCGGTGAAGAAGGGCCGGACGTACACGGTCACGGTGAAGCCCGGCAGCGACGAGGTCGTGCGCAGTGGTCCGGCCGGTCTGCTCTACGCGTGGGTCCCTCTCGCCGGGGCTCTGCTGCTGGCCTCGGTGGTGGTCGCGGGCGGTCTGCGGCTGACGCGGACGGCGTGGCTGATGGCGGGGGCGGGGCTCTCGTTGCTGACACTCACCTTCGTGGCCCTGTAGGCCCGGACGTGTGAAGGCGCCCTCCGCGCTCGTACC